>CAYNUV010000589.1:0-2149 GCA_964400245.1 uncultured Ignavibacteriaceae bacterium | reverse complement strand
CTCATTCAACAGATGCAGACAGTAGAACAAGAGCTTATCTCAAAATCCAGGACGGATGCGATTATAAATGTTCCTTCTGTACAATTCCTCTTGCAAGAGGTTTAAGCAGAAGTATGCATCCTGATGATGTTCTTCATCAATTCAGAAATCTTGTGAGTGAAGGATACAAAGAAATAATTTTAACAGGCGTTAATGTAGGTGATTACGGTAAATCATACTTTAGTGATCTTTACAAATTGTTATTAAGACTTGTTGATGTTGAGGGAGATTTCAGAATAAGAATAAGTTCAATAGAACCAAATCTTTTGACAGATGAAATTATTGAGCTTACTGCAAGTAATGAAAAGATGTGCAAGCATTTTCATATCCCTTTGCAAAGCGGAAGCAATGAGATTCTTAAACTGATGCGAAGAAGATATAAAGCAGAATATTATTCTGAACTCATTTATAAATGTAAACAGAAAATACCCGATCTTGGAATTGGTGTTGATGTTATAGTTGGTTTTCCCGGTGAAACGGAGAACGATTTTCTTGAGACTTATAATCTCTTAAATGAATTTCCTCTTTCATATCTTCATGTTTTTACTTATTCTGAAAGACCGGATACGAAGGCAATAGAATTCACCAATCCGGTTGATGTTTATCAAAGAAGAAAAAGAAATAATATGCTGAGAATATTAAGTGAAAAGAAAAGATATGAATTTTATAAAAGTATGATTGGAAAAGAACTTGAAGTACTTTTTGAATCTGAAGACAGTTACAATAAGATAAAAGGATTTTCTTCCAACTATATAAAAGTTAGTATGGATTATAATCCGGAGCTTCACAATAATATTTTTACAGTTTCTATCCAAGGTATAGAGAATAGCTGCTGTACAGGTTTTATTAAGGGGATAAAAAAATCAATTGAACTTAAAGCAAGTTAAAATGATATTTCTTATAGTTTTATGAAAAAAATAATCTCCCTTATACTCGTATTAACTTCTTTTATTTTTTCCCAAAGTTCTAAAAATATTCTTGAACTGGAAGAGGAAATAAAATCAGTTCAGGACAAATACAATCATATTTTTATGAGCGATACTTTAATTGAAAAACCGGCGAAAAAGAAAACCGGTTTAGCAATTTTATATTCTTTTCTTTTACCTGGTATGGGTGAACTTTATGCCGGATCCTATTCAAGCGGTAAATATTTTACAATTGCTGAAGGTGCTCTCTGGGGAATTTTTATCGGGATGAACTCATATGGTAATTGGCAAAAAGACAGGTATAAATCTTACGCAATATCTAAAGCAGGAATTACATCCGATGATAAAGATGAAGAATTTTATGGAACAATAAGCGAGTTTGTCAGCATTGAAGAATACAATAATGAGAAAGCTCTCGAAAGAAATTTTGATGAAATGTATAATCCGCAAAAGCTCTACTGGAACTGGGGAAACCAGGAAAACCGCGAACAATACAGAAGCATGTGGCTCTCAAGTGAGCAGACTTTTAACGATGTGCGGTTTATTGTTGGTGCAATGATCGTTAACAGGATTGCAAGTGCGATAAATGCAGTAAGATTAGTTGCTGCATATAATAAAAGAATCACCTCAGAAGTATCGTGGAATTTTTCAGTTGGAATTTCTAAACCGGTCAACCTTCCCCAATCTCTAACATTTAATTTTCAGAAAAGCTTTTAATTATTTCAAATATTTGAATTGTAATTCAGATTGATTAACGAATTAACGAATTAATTTTTAGTGACAAGCTAAGACTATAAAAGAATTATGGAAATAAAATCAAATAAAGAATACAATCCTCAAATGCATTCAGCAGAGCATATTCTTAATCAAACAATGGTAAGAATGTTTAACTGTGGAAGGTCATTCAGCAATCATATAGAGAAGAAAGAATCCAAGTGCGATTATCATTTTAACAGGGCTTTAACAGAAAAAGAAATTAATGAAATAGAAAGCCGTGTAAATGAAATCATTGAAAAAGACTTTCCTGTTGTTGAAGAATTTTATTCAAGAAAAGAAGCTCAGAACACATTTAATCTTTCAAGACTCCCTGAAGATGCCGGAGACGATATAAGAATAAAACAACCGGGTTGTTATGATGTTTGTCCATGCAGCGGTGTGCATATTTCTCATACAAAAGAGATTGG
>CAYNUV010000588.1:0-2155 GCA_964400245.1 uncultured Ignavibacteriaceae bacterium | reverse complement strand
GGAGCCCATAAATTATCCCGCTCGCTCCGACATGGTAAACCTGCCGTGCAAAAAACCAGACGAATATTCCTGTTAATAAATAAATTGATGATAAAACTTTTATAGATGAATCGGGATAAAAGTAAAGAACTGTGATACTCAGAATTAACATTGCCGGGGTGTTTGATAGTATGTGAGAAAGGTCTGCATGGATAAGCGGTGCAGACAATATTCCCAGAATGCCAGAAAAATTTCTCGGTAGAATTCCATAATGCCCAAACGGGATATGAAATGTTGATTGAGAATAGAAAACAAGCCACATCAGAACTATGAAGGAAAAAGAAATTATTAAGCTTCTTGAAAGCTTTGTTAAACCGGTTTGTTTTAATTCTGAATTATCTGTCAATTATTAATTCTTACAAAAAAATGAAAATAAGCTTTACACAAACTTAATTCGGAATAATTATTATTAAAAGCAATTTAATTTAAATTCAGAGGAATGAAAAAAGAAGGTAGGATGACCAAACTGTCATTCCCACGAAAGTGGGAATCCATTTTTGCTTAGCATTTTTGGATTCCCGTTTTCACGGGAATGACAGAATAAAACTCTCAGTTTGCCTGAAGGTTTTTCAAAGTATCAGTTATTCTTTTTTTATTAACATCATCCGTAACCATACTCAAAGTTTTCTGATAATATTCTACAGCTAATTTTGTTTCACCATTTAAAGCATAACCCTCCGCAAGACTATCATAAACATTCCAGGATTCAGGGTAATCTTCAACATTCTTCTTAAAGGTTTCAATTGCTTTATCAACCTGGTTGGAGCCAAGATATTGGTAACCAAGATTATTTATATCTGCTTCAGTTGAAACTTCCCACGCTTCGTTTCTAATCTTTTCAACATCAGCGGTAATGCCTTTCTTTTCCAATAAATTTGCTTTTGTCCACAAATTCTGAAAATTCCTGTTGATATCTATTGAACGGTCAGCCCATATTAATGCTTCATCTGTATCAAGATTATTTTGAAATGCATAAGTTGCTGCCTGGTTCCATGGCTGCCAGAAAAATCCATCGAGCCCGTCAAGTTCTTTTTTAAAATGTTCAGTTAATACTTTCTTATTATCAATCTCAATTTTGATTGGGACTTTTAATTTCTCCCAATGCATTACAACTTCCACACTATTTACAGACGGATTTTCAAATGAATAGTTGAGCCATTCCTGTTGTTCAGCAGAAACAGGAGATACTTTTGTTCTTAACGCATCTTCATTCTCTTCATAAAAGAAGCTGCCCCACGACCAATTGTTATTGCTGAAAATAATTGTCCATTCATTCTCAGAAGGAATCATATGCAAACCATAAGTTCCTGCCGGGAGTGTTTTTCCTCCGACAATTACTTCATCGGAAAATGAAATAAATGTATTCTCGTTCGCACCGGCTCGCCAGACCATATCATAAGGAACAAGTTTTCCCATACTTCCCTTCCCTTTATGCCGGGTCTGTGATAAGTAATTGAAATTTCTGTTAAACCAACAGTCTGATTTACTGAAGCTTTCTGGCTTGCCTCAGGTAAAGTAAGCTGCTGCTGTGTATAAGAAATGTTTACTAGAATTAATACAAAGAACAGAACAGAAAATAACTTAATCATATCTCCTCCTTCTTTTTTAATTTGGAATATGAGAAAATACAGTTTAAAAATGTTTCTGAAATCTATTTTTGATGAATGGTAAAATGATTTGACGAAGAAGGAACTAAAAAAGTATCTTGAATAAAAAGTTCAACTGTGTTTTAATTATTCTCTCAAACAATTCTTATAGTTCCATTTTTATTGGCTTACCGTAATTCTTATTATACATGTATACCATTTCCCTGACTGCGGCTTCAGAGTAACCTCTCCTAACAAGCAAGCTCAAGTTTTCTTTTTTCGAAAGTTTTTTACTGGTTTTTTCTTTCTCCATTAACTGATCCTCTTCTTCTTTAGTTATTTTTTGTATTGGCTTCATTTCCCTTTAAGTTTTTCTTTAAGCTTTCTATTTGTACTTTAATTTTATTGTTTAATGATTTTACTTTTTCTCTATCAAAGGATTCATCAACAATGGTTCCTCTAACATTTTCTTGAATATAGACATTTGTATTTTCAATCAGCATTAATAATTCTAATGCAGTTTGTTCAAC
>CAYNUV010000587.1:0-2162 GCA_964400245.1 uncultured Ignavibacteriaceae bacterium | reverse complement strand
CTTTATTCTCATAGGATTTATTATTTTGTTTTTACTGAGTCCATTTGCTGCTCGATTTACAAAAGTTAATGTTGCAGACGAAGCAGTATTGCTAAGAAAAGTGCTGATGGAGTCATCAGTTGTCATGATAAAAACAAATCCCTATTTTGGAATAGGACTAGGTAATTTTTTACCGACTCTTGCAAAAATACAAAGCCCACTTTCTCTTGGTTTATATCTTCAACCAGTCCATAATATTTTTCTTTTAACAGCTTCCGAAATAGGACTGATCGGATTTGGGGCTTTCGTATGGTTTCTTAGGAAGACATTTATAAGAATTAAGAAACAAGAGTTAAGGCTTAAGAAACCATTATTTATTGCGCTTTCTGCAATTCTAGTTATTGGTTTATTTGATCATTATTGGCTCACTCTTCAGCAAGGACAATTATTGTTCGTATTTATCTTAGGATTATGTTGGGCTAAATACGATTCTTTTAAATCACCAAGAGTAGAAAAATTCTAGAAAATTGTATTGTCATAACAGCATTTTCTAATAATTTTCGTAAACAAATAAGGCCAATCCGCAGAAAATTATACAACTCGTAACATTAACATTGGGTATGTTTTGTTGTATTATTAAAGCATGGAAAAAAGCAGACCCCATCTTATTTCAACTGAAGAGACTAGGAGCTTGCCTATTCTTATTGTTGATAAGAAAGGAATCCTTGGGATGGAGCTTGCATCAAAACTAAAAGAACAATTTTTAATTGTTTTGGTTAGCGCTATCGAGCCAGAATCTCATGGAAATATTATTCATATCCCCTATCGCAAAAAAATTCCATTAATTCCTGATAATTCTTACTCACATGCATTTATTTTTTACAGTGGAGAAGACTCAATTCTTGAAATGCTTCATACTTTTATGAAAAAAGCCAATGAAACAAATGGGAAAATATTTTTCCTAACTTCACTTAGCTACAGTAATGAAAAGCTTTTTAGAAGGCTTTCAAATCATCTTTATCATTCAATGGGGGTTCTGCTATATGGAGAGGTGTTTGACGAAAAGATAAGGCATGCAAATATGGTAAACCTTTTTATCTATCAGGCAAAAAAATATGGAAGACTAGAAATACCAAATGAAGGACTTGGAAAACTTTACCCAATATATTTATCAGATTTATTGGTCGTAATTATCGCAGCTGCTTTTTCCAATGAGTTTAAAAATGGTAACCTATTTATTTTTCCGAAACATCCATTTACAGAAATTTCAGTAGCACGTGCTTTCCAAGCAATAAATCCTGATTTGAGAATTGATTTTAATAAGAAAAAAGTTAAAGAGCAGAAGTATTATATTCCCAAAGAGGGTACATATGTTTTTAATGAATATAAAATTGAACAAAGCTTGAGAAAAATGTCCCTCAATATAGTTAGCAAAGTATCTATAGCAACAGAAACTGAAAATGCAAAACCAGTAAAAAAGAAAGAATACGACCTTCGCAGATTTCTAAAATATATTTTAATTGCTCTTATTTTGCCGATTGTAGTAATTGTAATTTCGACAATTGCAGGAGCATCTTTGCTTTCTTTATCGCTTAAGCAAGCAGAGACAGGAAAGTTTCAAGAAGCAAGTCAGTTTGCAAAGGCAGGTCAGTATTCATTATCAACGGCATCGGCAGTAGCAGATAATTATTTTCCTGCAGACATTTTATTTAAAAATTTTAAAGAAGAAGTTGTTAAAAAATTGAGAATAGGGGAACAGGTAGCAGACACAGAAGTAAACTTATTTACAAGTCTTAATACTTTTGCCGGAATCTATAATGGCAAAAGTAATGATCCTAAAGGGGAATTTAAAATAGCACAAGCAAATATTAAAAATGTGCTTTTAAAACTTGATGAGATTAAAGCGCAGAAGCAACTGCCTGGAAACATACAGGAAAAATTGGATAAAAACGGATATATGATAACGCTTTTAGCAAACACGATTGACACTCTAAGTCCAGTACTCGGGTTTGAAGGCAAAAGAAAATATTTATTTCTATTCCAAAATAATATGGAGCTTAGACCTGGAGGTGGATTTATAGGATCGTATGGAATTTTAGAAATAGATAAAGGAAGAATTGGAGAGCTTAAAATATTTGATGTTTATGATGCAGATGGGAAGTTAAAAACCCATATTGAGCCAC
>CAYNUV010000586.1:0-2176 GCA_964400245.1 uncultured Ignavibacteriaceae bacterium | reverse complement strand
AATTATTTTTTTTATGCAAGAGCAATAAAATAATTTTTCCATTTCTGACATTAATCTTTTAGGAGATAATACCATAATATGATATGCAGTATAAAAAGGTTTGGGTTGCAAAAAAGTTTCAAGCACAGAACCGCTAACAGCAACAGTAATTAAATCAGCATCAAATGGTTCTAACTCCGGTAATTCCTTTACAATAGCAGCTATCCCATTGTTCTTTGACGTTCTCGATACAAAATTAATTCCATTCTCTGCTGAATCTACAATATCCAACCGGTTTAATTCTAAACTATTGCCATATTGCACATTGAAAATATCTGACAAGCTTGTAAGCTTCATATTAATTTATAGATTTAAACAGAATATATTTCTTAACTTCATTTAAGAAATCTGCTTCAGTTAAATTAGAGTAATCTGTTTCCATATAAGCTTCCGCACACCATTCGTTTTCTGCAGTTACTACTTTTGATATGCTTAAGCCTGGTTTAGTCTTTCTATTTTTATATATATCCAACCATTCATTTTTTATTTTATCCCATAATTTGTTTGCATCTACACGACCCCGTTTAGTTTTAATAAATCCATCATGCTTCCAATAACCGAAAAATGTTTCCTTTGTTTTTGAGTGAGGCTTATGTGCTGTAAAAACAACTATACAAGTAACTACACCTATATCAGAATTAATAAACAAATCGTCTGGCATTGAAAATACAGCTTCCAAGGTATGTTTTTCTAATAATCTTTTCTTTAACTCATAAGGATTACCTTTCTGGGCTAATACACAACTTATGGGAATTATAGCAATACAGGTTCCATTGGTTTCTAAAACTTCAAGATTATTTAATACAAATTCTAATTCTTCTGTATCATTCTTTTTAGTTTTATAAGGAGGATTTAGGAATCCAATATTTGGGTGGAACTTTTTAACCATCTTCTTAATTAAAGGATCAAAACAATCACCATTTATTATATTAGTTTTACCATCTTGATGTATAAACATATTGGAACAAGCAAGAGCAAAAATATCGTCTTGCCATTCGACTCCAATTAACTGTTTTGTTTTTATCAAAGAGATTTTACTTAAATCATCTTTTGCATCCCTTATCATAAGATTCATTGCACTTATTAAGAACCCACTTGTGCCTGCACAATTATCATACACAACACAATCCTTGTTAACATCAGCTATTAAACTAAATAATTCTGTTATATGCGGTGGTGTTAAAACTATTCCCAACCCTCTATCACTATTGGCATATCTTAAAAATTCAATATAGAATTGTCCTAATACGTCAAAGTATTTATGAGTCTTTATAAATTTATTTACATTATCATCAATTTCTTGAATCAGATTGCTTAAAACATTTTTTTGCCCTGATAAAGAGGTATGTGTTCTTATAAAAGAATATGCAGTATTTAAATTTTCTAATTTTTCATTTTTTAAATTGGCATTTTTTAATTCTACAGAAACTGTATCAACTAATCTATTTGCTAAATCCTTTGGCTTTTTATGTTTTTTATAGGAGACATTAAAAGCATCATTCCCTAACGCAATCAATATTCCGCTTATTAATAAACTCCGCTGAGACTCCTTAACTTTTTTAGCATGTAACTCTTCATTTAAATCTTTAGAGAAGTTTGATAATGCCTCATAGTCTTGTCGGAATTTTTCTGGATTTTCGATATAACCTTTTAAATAACTTTCTGTGTTTAATAGTTTATCAGAGAATACAGAAATGGGTTGGGGTTTTCCCATAAGAAATAAAAAATGAGAGACTTTTAATTCATTAATTGTTTCCCCGCTAACAGCAATAGCTAACACATCATATTCTTTTGATAAAAAGGATGCATACAGTATGACCCCGTCTACTGCATAAGTAGAATAATTGTCTCCAGATTTACTTTGATGTTTTTTAATATCACTTTTACATTCTACTATTATGAGAAAATCAGAATTGTCTTTGTAATTTATAATGAATTCTGGATTACCATGTTTCTCTCCCTTTTTGGAAGCATTGCGTAGTAACTTATTAATTTTGGGATTGTCGGATTTTTGTTCCTCAACAGAAATATTTGGATATTTTTCGAAATGTTTTCTTACAATATTTTCGGTTTTTCTTTCGTTTGACAAAATTAAATAATTGTAAATTTGTTCGTAAACCTATTAATTTTATTATTT
>CAYNUV010000585.1:0-2180 GCA_964400245.1 uncultured Ignavibacteriaceae bacterium | reverse complement strand
TTACTGACATTTCTAAATTGCTGAATGTACTGACATTTCTATCTTGCTAATACATTCTTAATATTACCAGCTTGATCATAAAGAATCGGTACATCATCTACCGCTATGTAAATACTTTTTGCTTCTTGAACTGTATTTATTTTTGGTCCTTTAATAAGAAATTCTTTTTCAAACCCCTTAGGTATCAAAGCTGCTTTCCAATCGACTAACAAATCTTCAGCAATATTAGTTTGCATCCCATCTACAATTAAAATGATTGGGACTTCTACAAGTTTTAAAACTCTATCCTGATTATTACGAATCTTAATTATGAAATCAACTTCATCTGGGGTAATTATATATTTTGGCTTTTTAACTATTTCAAATACATCATATCCAGAAGATTGAGGATCTAAATCGGCAACATTCTCTTCTGTTTCTTCTGCTCTAATAATATCCAGTGGAACAATTTCACACGAAACAGTAACCCCTTCTTTTTTCTGCAATTGTGTTGTTCCTTCGTTTAATTTAATAGTAGGGACTTGCAAGGAAATTTCTATATCCTTTGGTTTCTTTTTGGTATCAACATAAGTACGTTGTACTAATGTTTTCTTGGAAACACCACAACCAATTAGTCCAAGAATGAATAAAAAAATGAATGTCAGCTTAAGTAATGAGTATTTCATAATACATCCTCTTATTTTTAAATAGAACATTGTTAGTAAAATGATTTTTTCTTAAAACCCTCCCAATAACTCCTACTTGTTTCAAACGGGTTGAATTAAGAATTAAATCCAAAAGATTAATTTTTGAAATAAAAAAAATAGGGGTACCAGTTTATGTGGTAATGAAAAATGATAAATTCGTTTCACACTTTAACCCTCCAAAGTGAATCCAAACTTTATAAAATAACTTTCATAATAAACCAAAGATGCCACTCAACCCCTAATCATCTTTTCTCAGTAAATTCATTCATTGGTAGGAAAACCCATTTCCGTATCTCCCTTTTTTTCCTGCCCTCTAAAAGCATTTATAACTTGCTTAATAATTTTTAAAGAATCAAGAGGCTGAAAAAATTTAAAACACCAATATACAAGTGGTGGCATAAATATTATCTACATTCCAGCTTACAGATCGAACATTTGTATATAACTGAAGAACAACATAAAGAAGTTAAATGTATTTGTCAACTTAAAATATGACAAGAATTTTGCTTTAATCTCACACATTACATGTGTGAAAAAAGAACAACTACAGAAAAAAATCGGTGAAAGGATTATTAAGCTTAGGACACAGAAAGGCTGGAATCAGTCTGATTTGGCAAAGGCCTGCAATAAAGATAGGCAGGCAATAGAGAAATTAGAAAATGGAAGAGTCAATCCCACTCTTTACACATTGTTAGAAATTTCAGAAGCTTTGCAAATCCCACTTTCTGATTTGGTAAACTTTCAATAAACTCTCGCAGAACAATAAATTCCTTAAAACCCCTTTTCTTGAGTTTCTTTATCAAAACGATTACATTATCTTTTCATTTACAACTAAATTTAAGTTAATAAGCTTCAATTTGGACAAAATTTCATTGAAAGAACATAAACATCCTAATAAAATTCAACCATTAGTTTGAGTAAAAATTATGAGTAAACTATTTGACATAGTGAATGCAGAATATATCAGTGATTATAAAATTATATTCACTTTTGAAAACGATGAAAAGAAATTAGTTAATTTTGAAGGTATGTTATGGGGTGAGGTATTTGAACCATTGAAGGATAAGAACTTCTTCAAGCAATTTAAAATCAATAATGAATACGGGACAATTGTTTGGCCAAATGGTGCAGACGTTGCACCAGATGGCATGTATGAAATAGGAACTCCATACCAATAATTTTTTTGAACAAAGGTATAAAAAATGAAAAATGGTAAATCACTTGAACAGGATGTAAAAGATATTGAAACAAGAGAGTGGCTTTACTCACTCGATTACGTTTTAGAGCACGGAGGTCCTGAAAGAGTCAGAGAGATTCTTCAGCAATTAAATATAAGAGCACATAAAGCGGGAGTTGAAATTCCTTTCTCAGCAAACACTCCTTACATAAACACAATCACAAGAGAAAAGCAGCCGCCTTTCCCCGGCAATAGGGAAATCGAAAGAAGAATTAAAAGCCTTATCCGCTGGAATGCAATGGCAATGGTTACTAAAG
>CAYNUV010000584.1:0-2192 GCA_964400245.1 uncultured Ignavibacteriaceae bacterium | reverse complement strand
GTTGGTGAAGACGAATGCAGAGCCTGGACGATTAAGATTGGAATGAATGCACAGGAGGCAGCAGGAGTCATTCACTCTGATTTTTATAGTAAATTTATACGTGCTGAAGTTGTACATTTTGATGATTTCATAAAGCATGGTTCATTTGCCAAAGCCAAGGAACATGGAACCTGGAGATTAGAAGGAAAAGAATATATTGTGAAAGACGGAGATATAATTTCAATAAGGCATAGTTAAATTTACTCGGCTGTCTCGAACCCCGCCAAAGGCGGACAAGCATTTCGTGACAGAGAAAAGAAAAAATTAAACAGCGGGAGAAAATATGAAATACTTAATTTTTCTTTTGGCTTCTCTTTTATTCTTATCCTGTTCAGATGAAATAAATCCTTTATTACCTTTCGGGGAGGCGACTCTCGGTGTTAAAAGTAAGATGATATATCCTTCCCTTGAGTCGAACCAGGTATTAAGCATAGAAGATTTTGAATACAATTATAGAGATCGGTTAGTTAAGAAATTTTACTACGGAGTAAATAGGGAGATGCTTTATCATTACGAGCTTTTCAATTATGATGATAATGGAAAGCTGGTTTATAAACTGAATTATCACAGCAACATATACTCCCCTTCCGGGTTTATCCTTCTGGATACAACAAGTTATTTATATTCCGGCAATCTGCTTGCAGAAGAAAAAACAACTTATCCTCTTGCAGATTATTACGAGATGTACAGGTATGAATATGATGGAAAGTATCTTATTAAAAAATCGAAGTTCCGAAATGAAGATTTAGACTCATATATTGTTTATGAGTATACTGATGGTAAAATCAGCAAAGAGATAAATTACAATCAGGACAACAGCATTTTTGAAACGAAAGAGTATAAGTATAAAAGTGCAGCGTTAGAGAAAATAATTTATTACACATTCCAAAACGAAGCAAAGAGAACAATAAGCTATAGCTATAATGAAAAAGGAAAACTGATACTGGAAATAGTTGATGAGCTTTTTGCTTATAGTTCATCATTACTGTATGTGGTAAGATATGAGTACTAATAATTTGGATGTTATTAACCGCTTCGTGACAGAGAAAAAGAAGAAATTAAACATACTAAAGGAACTCTTCCTAGTCCTTCTCTTAGCAAGAGAAGGACTTGTTTGAGATATTTATTTTGCATTTTACATCTTAACAACACAAATAATGTTGAGTTAACAATGATAATAAAGTCTCTCTCTTTGGAAGAGAGAGATTTAGAGTGAGTTCATCTATTACGAACCACTTCGCGACAGATTCAAATCAAACCTCATTTAATTCTATCACTCTATTGACTTTGAAACAATTGTTTAGCAAGTTTTTCTTACCATTTTAGTAGCTATAAAAAAATAGTATTGTAAAAATGGGTTCCCCTAACAAGGTAAAAGTTTATTACATATAACGAAATAAGATTTCACCTTTAACTGATCTGTAGTTAAATATTATTTTATCAAAAAATCATTGGAGGTTCTTATGAAAAAATTATTCTTTCTATTGTTTGTGCTTTCCTGCTTCTGCTATTCACAAGGCGCTAAAACTATTATGTCTGTTGAAAGCACTCGTGAGGTAATGGACAAATATCTTCATTCCGGGCATGCTGATGTAAGTACGCTAGCAGATGATGTTGTTTTTACAATTATGGCTACGGGACAAGAACATCGCGGTCCGCAGGGCGTATTGGATATGCTCAATTACTTTTATCGTGTCGCTTTTGATGCTGATGCAGAGACAATGAGCGAAATTTATGGTGAGGGTAAAGCTGTTTACGAAGGAGAATTTTTCGGCAAGCACATTGGCGAGTTTGCTGGTATTCCCGCAACAAATAAAGATGTACGCGTACCGTTGTGCGTAGTTTATGATTTAGAAAATAACAAAATCAAACGCGGGCGTGTTTACTTTGAGATGCCTGTACTTCTTCAGCAGCTTGGAGTTAATAAAGATTCAAAATAACTCTAAAATTCTTTCCCCCGGCTGTCACTGTCGCACCGTTACAAATAAATAGCGGATTAGATCATTTTAATGCTGCTTCTCTTCATGTAATATATTCGGTATATTCTTTTGTCGGAATATCCGGTTATTGAGATTTGCTCGCCGGTTTAAGATATTGCCGGATATATAATCGGACCAAACATTAAAAGAGGGTAAACAGGGTTGAGAATAGTA
>CAYNUV010000583.1:0-2199 GCA_964400245.1 uncultured Ignavibacteriaceae bacterium | reverse complement strand
TGGGTACAGACAGCACTGAAAAAGGCAAAGTTATGTGGGCAAGGGTGAAAGGTAAAACAGAGAATTATCTTTTGCAAAGCAGATTTAAGAAAGCTTATATGTTCCGTCCCGGAATTATACTGCCGACAAAAGGACTTAGAAATACTTTAACACTTTATAAAGTCTTTGCACCATTAATACCTTTGGTAAAATTATTTTTCCATAAATATGTCTGCACTTTAAAGGAAGTTGGAATAGCAATGATAAGTGCTGTAACCAAAGGATATGATAAAGAGGTTTTGGAGGTTAAGGACATTAAAACATTAGCTCATAGAAATTGAAGGAGTGCTTTTACAAATTGATAGTTACAAAGGAAGCAAGAAGAAACGGGAATAAAGATATTTTGGAGGTTGGGATATTGTGAGGTTGTGAAAAAATGATTTGTTCTTTGTAATGACTAAATTTGAATATGAAATAATTAGGAATAATTATGATGGAAGAGATGCAAGATAATTTAGAAAAAAATATCGAACCTATTGAAACTCTAGAATCAAACATGAAGGCCTTTGCAGATGAACTTTCTTATTGGGAAAAATTTCTTGCCGAAAAAATTTTGTCTGGAACAGTTATTTCAGATATAGACATTGATACTGCGTATTCTTATTTGCTTGAAGAACTCAATCTTAAACCTGAAACGGTAAAGCCTGAAATTATCATCAACTATAACACTAAAAATTCGACCAAATACAAACTTGATTTACAGTTAAGTAAACTTGAGAATGTTCAAGGCGTAAACGCTTTATCAGAAAATCAAATTATTGAGTTTAGTCCAAATATGTCGATTATTTATGGTGTAACTGGTTCAGGAAAATCCGGTTATGTCAGGCTGATGAAAAAAGTTTTTTATTCAAAAACTGTTGAAGAAATTATCCCAAATATTTATTTAACTACCGGACATAAACCCATTTCAGCCAATTTCACTTTTCATTCAAAGGATGAAGATATTTTACTGAAGATTCCTGATGAATCAACAAATTCTGAGTTTGAACAGTTTGCGGTGTTTGACAATAAAAGTGTTATACAACATCTTGAACAAAAGAACCCATTTGAATTTCGACCTGCAGGTTTGAATTTCTTTGCTGAATTTATTAATGCAATAGAGCGAGTTCAAGAGAAATTGAATGAGGAGGTTTCAAATAAACAATCTGAAAACAATTTTTCAGATTTGTTCGATGGTAATTCTGAAATTAAAACTCTCATACAAAATCTTTCTGCTCAAACTAATATTTCAGATCTTGAAAAATATGTTCCTTTTACTGAAATGGACGAAGAAGAGAAAAAGAGAATTGAAAAAGACTATGATGAACTCTTATTAGCATCAAAAAGTAAAGAGAAAGAAATTAAGACACTTGAAAATATCAAACAACTTATAAATACAAATAAACAAAGTATTATTTCACTTAATAAATGTTTTGCAACAGACTATCTAATTCAAATTCAAAATGCTATTTCAGATTGTATGAATAAAGAAGCAATCGCAAAAAAAGAAGGGATTGAAAGTTTTAATACTGATAAAATTAAAAATATCGGAAGCGTTGAGTGGAAAAATTTTATAAAGGCTGCAGAACAATTCGCTAATAAACAAAAAGAAGAAAATGAAATCTATCCAGAAAATGGAGATGACTGTTTGCTTTGTATGCAACCACTTCTACCCGCTGCTCAACAACTGATTAAAAATTATTGGATATATATTAAAAGCTTAGCAGAAGAAAATTTAAAAAAGGCACAAGCAACGCTTGATAAGTTCAAAAAAGAATTTGAAGAAATGAAATTTGATTTATTCGCTGATGAGAATATTTTGACTGTTTGGCTTTCTGAGAAATATCCAGAGGTTTTATCTACCCTAAAACAAAGTCTTATCAAACAAAAAACACTTGCATCAAATGTTACTTCTGACATAATAAAAAAATATCCAAATAAAAGAACTGAAATAAAAACAGATTTAAAGGATCACGAAACAATTATTTCGTCGATTGACTCTTTAATAAAACTGCTTCAAACTGATAAACAAAGTGTTGAATTGGAAAGATTATTAAAATCTAAAACGACACTTATACATAAAGAAAAGCTTAATATACATTTTGCAAAATTCCAAACATATATTGATAACCAAAAGTGGATTTCAAAAACCGAAGAAATAAATTGGATGACAGTCAAGAA
>CAYNUV010000582.1:0-2202 GCA_964400245.1 uncultured Ignavibacteriaceae bacterium | reverse complement strand
GACCTTATATTCAGGACAAATCCTTTTTAGAGTTTGAGTAAGGGGAATTAGAGTCCCCCCTTTATACACACCAACTTCTAAAACATTACCGGGTTTCTGTTCTAATGTTTTGCTACAGATTTTCTTTAAGAATTCTATTCTGTTTTCAGGTATTACTGATTTCCCATAATCAACTGATTCGACAGGATCGTTAACTTTCTTAGTAACCTTAGCTTCCAAAGTAAATGGATTGTGTTTAGTTTATTTCTAAAATTTTAACCCAAAAATTATCAACTCCTGAATGGCATCTACTTTTATTACTCTATTTTTCTCCTGCCCACAAAAGCTTCTGAAAACTTGCTCAAATCCTCCCAAAAAATCAATAGGCAAATCAAACTTATTTTCAAATTTCTTATTATTCTTTTTTTTTAATCTTACAATCTTTTAATTTTGCAATTCTGTAATTGCATCATTCAATCCCCTCAAACCACTCAAACTCCAATAATTTAGTTCAAAACTGTATTATTCTATTTTTACTTTACAGTCTTATTATTACTTTTAACTCCTTATCCTTTCACAACTTCAACCACTTTGATTACTTTGAGCACCACCAAACAAATTCATTGGCTTCATTGTAAACTTCTTTTCAGATTCCCTTTCATCTTCCTGTTCAGCTAATTCATAAACCCCATAAGCAGGACTCTTAAGTATCCCGGCATCCATTAATTTCTTAATTAAATGGCTTACATTACTTAACTTCTTTTCCAGCAATTGTGCAACCTCACTCGCTTTCATTTTCCTCTTATACTTTTTAAATAGATCAACTATCTCCTGTCTCTCCACAGTCTTAATTTTATTTGAACTTTGTTCCTTCTCTTCTATTATTTTCCATATAAAACTATCCTTATCAAATTCAATTCGGTATTCAGCTTCAGCTATCTCACGACCTGTTATACATAACATCGTTTTTTCATTGTTCTTCCTTATCATCATCATAGCATCCAATGGACCAGTCATTCCCGTTGAACCGGAGATCTCATCAAATACATAATCCTCTTTCCCCTTTTTAGTGTGGTGTATTAATAGAATTGCAATTCTTTTTTCAATCGCAAATTTTTGAATCGCACTAACCATATCATATTCCGCCAAATAAATATTGCTCTTACCTTTATTTGTATCCTTAATCGCCCTTCCGAAAGTATCAATTATAATAAATCTTATATCCGGATGATCTTCGAGTAATTCATTTAAAGCTTCTAATCCACCATCATTTAATTTCGGGAATTCATCATCAATATGAAGCAAGTACAAATTTTTAGGAAAGGTTTTATCATACTCTGCTCCAAGAATATTATTTATCCTGCTTTGCATTCTTCTTTTAGAATCTTCCAGAGCAACATACAATACTCCATATTTTTTACTTAAAAACTTATTAAGCACTGAACCTCCCTTGCTTACACACAATGCTATTCCTAATGCAAGCCAGCTCTTTCCGCATTTTGGTCTGCCGGAACAATTTATTAATCCTTCAGGAATCATTCCCTCAACAATCCATTCCATAGGTGGAATATCCAACTTCTGAAGCTCATGGGCAGTTATAGGATTTAATTTTGATTTTCTTTCCGGTGCTATTACCTGGTATGCAATCAGTTCACTCTTATCTAAATTATTTTTATCGGAATTAATAAAATATTCCGTAACATCATTATGCTTTGTCAAAAACAATCCAAGAGTTCTTTTACCAATTGCATTTGTAACATTCTGCATACCTTTCTTGCCCGAAATATCATTATCAAAACAAATGAATGCATCAAATCTTTTCAACAGCTCTTTTAAATCCACAGGATAATTATTAACTCCCGGAATACCCTTAGCTTTATAACTATGCATCCAGGCAATCATGCAATCAAACTCTCCTTCACAAATAAGTATTTCTTGATCATCCGATAAGTTTTTTATTGCATCATAATTAAAAAGTCTTTTGGCAGGCTGACCGGATAATCCAATGTATTTGTTCTCCAATTCATTATCTGATTCAGGAATTATTCTTCCCCTCAGGTAGATAATATTATCATCTTCTAAATAAGATATTATCAAGTGATGCTTATAAAAAACAAATCTCCCATCTTCATTAAACAATCCTGAAGCTTTTAATTCTTCAAGATCAAAACTGCTGCACAAAAAATCAATCACCGCGTAAATATCAGGAATCGAAAACAACCT
>CAYNUV010000581.1:0-2202 GCA_964400245.1 uncultured Ignavibacteriaceae bacterium | reverse complement strand
TCAAACGGGGTATTTAAATAATTGCTTTTATAAAATATGATAACTGCTTTAAAGAAACAATTTTTATTTCCTATCTGTCGCAATTTATCATCCCAAATTTTTTCTTTTTACTTAACTATTTACAAGTAATTTTAACGAAATGTATTTAGAAAACTCAATTCTCCTCGGAAGGATACATTGGCATCATCTATGAATTAATAAATTGGATTGCGAAGATTACTATAAACAGATACTGAACTAAGAAAAATTTCCCGCCTCCGGAATATTTATTACATAACAGCCATAATGACATAACCCAGCTACAGAACCGCTACAGAGCCGTTACAAAGCTGCTTAGTCCTATTATCTGACTGAAAAATCCTTAAATCGTTCAAATTTCTAAACCTGCATTTTCGATATGCAAAAATGGCATATCGGACTTTTGGAGAAAGAAGGTCGAAGGAAGGGATTCCTTGGAGAAGATCGTACTTTTTTCAATAATCCACGACTTAGGTCGTAGTCTGTAAAGTATATTATTTATTTAATTTCTGCAAAAATGTTTAGAAATGATATAGCGCCACTTGTCAAACCGTAAAAACTTCTCCCGGTGCCGGATATTTCACGGATTCATATCCTTTATTTTTTATTTTATCCATCAAAGGTATTGCCTCTTCCTCTTCACCATGAACCAGGAAAATGTTTTTAAGCTTCTCAGGCGGATTAAAATTCAAATAATCTAAAAGTCCATTTAGGTCTGCATGTCCAGAGAAATAATCCATTTTTTCAACCTTGCTTTTAACTTCATACATATCACCAAAAATACTTACCCATTCATCGCCATCCATAATTTTTCTTGCCAGGGTATTATTTGCAGCATATCCTACAAAAAGAATAAGATTATTTTTATTTCCAATATTATTTTTTAGATGGTGAAGAATTCTTCCTCCTTCAGCCATCCCTGAAGCTGAAATTACAACGTAAGGTACCTTTAAATCATTTAAAGCTTTTGAATCGTCTGCACTATGGGTATAGATAAGCTTTTCAAATCCAAACGGATCTTCGTGCTTATTCAAAAAAAGTCTATATGTCTCCTGATCAAAACATTCAGGGTGAAGCCCAAAAATTTCTGTGGCTTTTAAAGCTAACGGAGAATCAACATAAATTGAAAACAGGGGAATCCTGTTTTGCTGCCAGAGTTTATGAAGTATATAAACAAGCAGTTGAGTTCTTCCAACTGCAAAAGCAGGAATAATAACTCTCCCTCCCGCAGAAATTGTTTCCCGGATTATTTTTGCAAGCTCCTCTTCAACCTGGTTTGAAACAGGATGAAGCCTGTTGCCGTAAGTGCTTTCCATAATTAAAACATCAAGATTTCTTAGCATATCCGGATCACGAAGTATTGGTGTACCCGCCCTTCCAATATCACCTGTAAACCCAAAATTAATTTTCCTTCCGGGTTCTTCAATTTCAAGGAAGATTCCTGCAGAACCTAAAATATGTCCCGCATCTCTGAAGGTCGCGCGAACACCGGGTGAAACATTTACCGGCTTATCATATTGAACTCCGATAAAATGCTTCATTGCTTTTTCAACATCATCAACAGTGTAAAGCGGTTCAAAAGGAGTTTTACCTTTTTTTACTCTTTCTTTATTAACATAAGTTACATCTCTTTCCTGCAAGTAAGCAGAATCTCTTAACATAATTTGGCAAAGGTCAACTGTTGCAGATGTTGTATAAATATGTCCGTTAAATCCATTTCTTACAAGGTTTGGAATATTACCGCTGTGATCAATATGAGCATGAGATAAAAGCATAACATCAATTTCTGATGGATCATAAGCAAACTGCCTGTTTTTTTCGAAAGCTTCTTTTCTATGTCCCTGAAACATTCCGCAGTCGAGTAGAATTTTTTTTCCGTTTATTTTAATAATGTGTTGAGAGCCTGTTACTTCGTGCGCTGCACCAATGAATTTAATTTCCAAAACTTTCCTCGCTGTATATTGTTTTTAGGAATGACCTTATGAAAGAAAGGTCTTTGCTGATTTGTTTTCAAACTTTGAAATGTACCAATTTATTAAAATACTAAGGTGAAAATAAAAAAATCAGATGATATAATTTATTAAACTTTACAAAACCAATAATGAGTTTGCCAGAAACTAAACTTATTAGCATATTTCTTTAAGCTTAATCTTATTTCTATGAAAATCTTAAAATTCTTTCTCT
>CAYNUV010000580.1:0-2204 GCA_964400245.1 uncultured Ignavibacteriaceae bacterium | reverse complement strand
CATAATCAAAATGTTGATATAACATTTCCCCGTATGAAGTGAGTGAGAATTTTTGTTCATCAGACTGAGCGAAAGTAAATGAGATTATACTTCCTGCCAGAAATAAATTGTAAA
Source organism: uncultured Ignavibacteriaceae bacterium (assembly GCA_964400245.1). Lineage (GTDB taxonomy): Bacteria > Bacteroidota > Ignavibacteria > Ignavibacteriales > Ignavibacteriaceae > RBG-16-34-14. Next base: position 2,090 of record CAYNUV010000580.1, on the reverse strand, counting down.
TATTTTTCATTTGCGAAATTTTGTTTATTACCTTATCTGAACTTAATCTTAATAAGAATTATAATCAAGCAGGATTATAATTTGATTTGCTGAAAGCGCACACAATCTTGCTTGCCAATTCTTAAATATCTAATTTTGATTGTGAAAATTTTAATTAATAACATTGGGGAGATTTTATGAACAGAACTATAATTGCGATGCCTGGAGATGGAATTGGTAAAACAGTCCTACCCGAAGCACTTCGTGTATTAAATTCAGTTCGTTTTAATTCAGAATATATTTATGCAGATATTGGTTGGGATTTCTGGTGTAAAGAAGGAAATGCTTTACCTGAAAGAACAATTGAACTTTTAGAAAAACATAAAATCGGTCTCTTTGGCGCTATCACCTCTAAACCAAAAGATGCGGCTGACAACGAACTTGATCCTGCATTAAAAGGAAAAGGTTATACTTACTTTTCACCGATAGTTGGTCTTCGTCAAAGATTTAATCTTGATATTTGTATAAGACCTTGCCAATCTTTTAAAGGTAATCCGTTAAATTTTATTATCAGAAACTCTGATGGTGGATTTGATGAACCACTAGTTAATGCAGTTATTTTCAGACAAAATACAGAAGGACTGTACGGTGGTGTTGAATGGACAAATCCTCCAAAACAAGTTCGTGATGCACTCGAAACACATCCTAAGATGAAATTCTTTAAAGATGTATCGAACAAAGATATGGCAATCTCAACAAGGATTGTTACCAGAAATGCATCACGTAGAATTATACATGCCGGTTTTGAGTACGCAAAAAAATATGGCTATACAAATCTTACTCTTTGCGAAAAACCAAATGTACTTAGGGAAACTTCCGGTATGATGTTCAAAGTAGCAAAAGAAATTGCTAAAGAATATCCTGAAATTCAGTTATGGGATACAAACATCGACGCACAAATGATGTGGCTTACAAAAAACCCTGAGATATATGGAGTTATTGTTGCAGAGAATATGTTTGGTGATATCATCAGCGATGGCTTTGCAGGATTGGTTGGCGGATTAGGGTTTGCTTGTTCAGCAAATATTGGAAAAGATGTTGCTGTATTTGAACCGACTCATGGCTCAGCTCCAAAATACCAGGAATTAAATCCTTCAATCGTTAATCCTATTGCTATGATTTTAAGCGCTTGTATGATGCTCGATCATTTAGGTGAGAATGAAAAAGCGGAGAGAATCAGAAAATCAATTGCAAAAGTTATAGACGAAGGAAAAGTTAAGACTTACGATATGCTGAAGTTAAAAGGTGGCCCGGATGTTTTTAAATATGGTGCCTGTACAACTCAGCAGATGACTGAAGAGATAATTAAGAACTTATAAATATGTCATTCCGACAGGCAGGCTTTTTTTCGGGATCTTTTTTTAAAAATCAGATGCTGATACAAATTCAGAATGACAATGATTGAATAATTATGAAAGAACAAGTCTTAAAAATCTGGCCTGAAATAAATTGGATCAAAAATGTTGTGTTAAGAGAAAAAGTTTTAAACTGCTGGATATATGCAATTGAAAACAGTGTTTTAACTGCAAAAGATCTTGAGGAAATACCATTCTCACTTCTGATTAAAGATTGCAAAATATCTTTTATGAACCACAAGCGTACAGCGGTTCAGCTTTCGGTTGATATTGCAAAAAGAATGAAAGAAAATTTTGGCAATGAAATAAAAATTGATATGGATATTCTCATTGCGGGCGCAATCTTAATTGATGTGGGGAAGTTAATTGAATATGATAAAGTTGATGGTCAACTAACAACAAGTAAAGCAGGAAAATTACTTCGCCATCCTTTTAGTGGAGTTGCTATTGCTGATCGTTTTGGTTTACCTTCGGAAGTACAGCACATAATTGCATATCATGCAAAAGAAGGAGAATTAGTTAAAAGAAGTGTTGAAGCAATAATTGTTCATCACGCAGACTTTGTGAGTTTTGATCCGTTTAAAGCATAATTGTCATTGCGAGTGAGTCTTCGAGCGAAGCAATCTCTTAGATTAAATGAAGAATTTTTTTATTACATATTGACTAATAAAAATAATACAGTTCTTTACACAGGTA
>CAYNUV010000579.1:0-2213 GCA_964400245.1 uncultured Ignavibacteriaceae bacterium | reverse complement strand
GCATCATAGCATCTGCAATTTCCTTTGAAACTTTTTCCTGGATATCGAAAATATCGGCTAATTTTCCTTTATAAGTTTCGCCCCATAACTGCATCCCTTTATTAACCTCGATCATCTGAACAGATATCCGGAGATCATCTTTAAACTTTCTCACACTCCCGGTTAGAATATATCTGACACCTAACTCTCTTCCTATAGTGCTGATATCTTTATTACTTCCTTTATAACGCATCGAGTTTGTGCGAGCAATAATGTTTACATCTTTAATCCTTGAAAGATTAATTATTAATTCTTCCGCCAGTCCATCTGCAAAATAATCTGTTTCCTTATCAGGACTAATATTTTCAAACGGCAGAACTGCAATTGTTTTTTCTTCTTCTTTTATTTTTTCCTTGTTACTTCCGATTTCCTGTATGTCTTTCAGAAAATCCTCTGCCGATTGATATCTTTTTTCTCTTTCTTTATTTAAAGTTTTGAAAAGTATTTGTTCTAATCTTAAAGGAACTTCATCCCTGATTTTCAAAACAGATTCCGGCTCTTCATTTAGTATTGAGTAAATTATAGCTTGTTCAAACTCTCCGTGGTAAGGAAGTTTTCCAGTCAGCATTTCATAAAGGATAACACCTAATGACCAGATATCTGTCCGGTGATCAACATTTTCACTCCTTGCCTGCTCAGGAGACATATAAGCAGCAGTTCCTATTGCTAATCCCACTTTCGTAATGCTCGATGTTCCAACTTTGGCTAAACCAAAATCCATAATCTTAACCTTGCCTTCTTCATTAATCATTATGTTGGAAGATTTTATATCACGGTGAACGATTCCTTTTTTATGAGCAGCCTTCAATCCTTCTGCAATTTGAACTGCAATATTTATTGTTTCAACAATTGCGAGGGGACCCGATTTAATTTTGTCTTTTAGTTCTTGTCCATCAATAAATTCCATTACGATAAACGCTTCTTTATCAGAATCTTCAATAGAATAAATTGTGGATATATTTGGATGGTTTAATGAAGCGGCTGCCTGTGCTTCAATTTCAAATCTTTGTCTTTCTTCTTCATTAACAGAGATATAGCGTGGAAGAAATTTTATTGCAACTTCACGTTTAAGTTTTGTATCCTCGGCTTTGTAGACCACACCCATCCCGCCTTCGCCGAGTTTTTCAAGGATTTTATAGTGAGAAATTGTTTTACCAATCATGGTGTGCCTTGAAAGAACTTTTTATTTCGCATATTATAAATTTTACTTGCCCCGCATTAATTCTAAGAATTTTTGTTCGTTACGAATGTTATCGAGGTCTGAGTCTCGCTTTATCCATTCATAATCCTGATACCCCGCAGTCATGGCGTTTTTCAAAGTTTCAATCGCAAGGTTTTTGTCTCCTAATCTAGAATAAAAACAAGATGCATTATATTGCATTAATGGATCTGTTGGATTTAACTCTATAGCTTTTGAGGCTTCGGATTTGGCCTCATCATTTTTCCCATCAAGTAATAAATCTAGTGCATATAACATATGTGCACGTGCATCATCTGGATGTTGATATAAATAACGTGCATACACTTTAATAGCAGCTTTTAGGATTTCATTAAATTTTTCTTTATTACCTAATCTTTCATAAGCCAATCGAAGATCTAAATATGCAGAATAAAAATCGGGATTAAGTTCAATTACCTTATTAAAAAGATCAATAGCTTCAATATCTCTATCGGTGCTATGATAAATTCTACCTAAAATCCAGTAACCAATAAAATTATTGGGATCAAGTTCAATGGCTTTTTTTCCTGCAGAATATGCTTCTTCATTAGATTTCTTATAAAAATATGCAAGCGCAAGTGCTGCATATGCTTCAGATAAAGAAGAGTCATATGTTAATGCTTTTAAACTTGAATCTATTGCTTTATCCAACCAAACGTCTTTACTCTCAAAATTTTGATATAAAGTCGCATATGCTTCCCCTAAGCCGGCATAAGCACCAGCATAACGTGGATCAAACTCAATTGCCTTTTGAAAAAGTTGTATAGCAAATTGTACGCTATTCTTTGATCTGCGGTAAAGAAAATCCCGTGCTCTTAAATAACAATCAAATGCTTCAGTATTTAATGTGGAACGCTTTTCAAGAACTACTTTTTCCATTGGTGTCAGCTTAACCATTAGTGCATCAACAATTTGTTTAGATACTTTTTCCTGAATATCAAAAACATCTGCAAGA
>CAYNUV010000578.1:0-2213 GCA_964400245.1 uncultured Ignavibacteriaceae bacterium | reverse complement strand
ATTTTATTTATTAGGACTTGTCTATGGTGAAAAAGAACAATATGATAAAATGGTTGATGCTTATAACAAATCGCTGGCTATCAGTAATACACATAAGGATTTTATTGATCAGTCCAGCTTAAGCCATTGGGCTAATCTTTTTAATAAAGGAGTTAAAGCTTATCAAAGTGGTATAAACACAGATGTAGAAGACTCAAGTAAAATACTTTTATCCCGCGCTGCAGGTTTTTTTGAGCAAGCTGTGCTTATTATGCCGGATTCTTTGGATACATATAAAAACCTGGCATTTGTTCATTTGAGTGCGGGTAATTATGATGCGGCAATGGACCCATTGAAAGTAATGATTGAAAAGGAAAAATCTCTTGATGGTTATAGATTCCTGGGCGAGATATTGTATGAAAAAGGAACCCAGTTAAAAGCAACAGATGAAGCCGCTGCTATGAAGACCTTTGATGAAGCGATTAAAATTCTCGAGGAAGGAAGAAAAATATATCCCAATGATGGAAATATTTTACTTGCTTTATCGAACTCATACATTGCTGCTAATAAATTAGATATAGCTAAAGATGTTTTTAAAGCCGGAGTTGAAGCAGAGCCAACCAACCAGTATTATCGTTATAATTATGGAGTTCTTTTATTAGGTGCTGAAGAATATGCTGAAGCTGAAAAACAATTTCTTAAAGCTATAGAAATTGATCCGGAATATGAAAATGCTATTTACAACCTAAGTGTTACCTATGTTAAGTGGGGAACTCAATTGAATAAGATTACAGATGAAAAGGGAGAGACTTCAAATGAATATAAAGATAAATACCGGCTTGCTTTGCCGCATCTTGAAAAAGTTGTGCAAATGAAAACGGATGACGCTGTACTTTGGGAACTTCTTGGAAAAGTTTATACTGTGCTTGATATGCAGGACGATGCAAATAATGCTTTTAGAAAAGCAGATCAGTTAAGAAAATAATTAAGGTTTTTAAAATGGCTCAATCTAATCAACCCCAGGGACAACAGATCAACATAGAGCTCGGTGAAAAAGAAGCCGAAGGAATTTATTCTAACATGGCTATCATTACTCATTCACCCGCGGAGTTTGTAATAGATTTTACCAGGATTGTCCCTGGTCTTCCTAAAGCTAAAGTTCATGCAAGAATAATTACCACACCTCAGCATGCTAAAATGCTTCTTAAAGCTTTAAAAGATAACATAGATAAATTTGAAAGCAGGTTCGGGGAAATTAAAATTGACGCTCCGAACCAGCATTTTGGTTTTGTTCCTCCAATTAAAAAAGACGAAAAAGTTAATTAACTTTTTTTGTTCCTTTCTCATATAAAAATTCCCGCTTTTATGACAATGATATTTTCTGATGCTTCTGTTTTTCAGAAATCTCATAGAGTAATAATTACAAATTTTATCCTGTAATACTTACTAAATCTCATTCTTAAACATAGATACGACATCGAAATAGAATCATTCCGGTGGTATAAAATTGGATTTTTCTATTTAAAACGTTTTTTAATTGATGATTTAATGAATCGGATGTTGTATGATAAAGGTTTATGGATTTTTGGATGGTTTGATTCTTTGGTACTTACCTGCAATTAACTCTCAGAATAATCCTAATAATTTTTCCCATATAAAATTACGTTTCTGAAAGACCAATGTTGAATTTAATAAGTCTATGAATTAATACACGAATGTTTACGCAAATGTTGTTTGTGAAATGATCAGGAAAGAATGGAAATATGAAATTAGTAAAGAAAAATATCGCACTGCTCTCGTTATTCTTAACAATATTTTTTATTAGTTGTTTTGATGTACCCGATGATTTAATTGTGCCTGAATGGGATGTTGATCTTAATATACCAATTATAAATCGTTCCTACACATTAAAAGAAATTATTAAAGCTCAGGAATATATAATCGTTGATTCAACAGATGACATTTACCTTCTGCAGTCCAGTAAGTATTATTTAAATAGCGGTGTTTCTGATTTTGTACAATTTAATGAATCTTCATCAATAGAAAATGTTCCTACAATTACTTCTGCAAATGACAGCTTTACAGTTTATATAAGGTTTCCCGAAGAAATTGAAGTAGATAGTGCTGAACTGGATGGAGGTTTTATAAATTTAAATGTATCAAATCCATCCCTTTACGATGCAATAGTCACTTTAAAATTCCCAGGTTTCAGTGATCCCAGCGGAAATAAAATA
>CAYNUV010000577.1:0-2220 GCA_964400245.1 uncultured Ignavibacteriaceae bacterium | reverse complement strand
ACGTTTTCCTGCTTTTGCCATCCGCGGTATCGCGTTCCGTCATATTCTAAAAAAACTTTGAATCTTCCCCGCTTCGCAAAACTGCTCTTATTTGAACTCTTCATCTATTCTCTTCAGTCAAGGCTCGACTTGTCGAGACTGATTAATATCTTTTCTTTTTCATCTTCAGAAAAATCATTCCCATAAAAACGGAGAAACAACCTTTTCCTTATTTCATTTTCCGAAAGGTTTTCCGGGAATGAAGATAATACAATTTTTCTTGCAGTCTCAAACATCTCAAGTCCCATCAACAATCTTTCTTCGCCGGAAAGTTTAGCAAACAATTCATCCTGAATTTTCTTTGCTTCAGGACTGGTGTCATTCATTTATTATTCTCATAAGAAAATTATAAATATCCATTTTTTTAGCCCATTCAAAAAGATAATTTTTATCATAATCAGAAATCAATAAACTTTTAATATCTCTTGTTTGTAATTCCGAATTCGAATCTTTTGCCCAACTTAATTTTGAAAGAATTAAGTCTTCTTTACTAACAATAAAAAGTTCAACTCCCGAGAACTTAACTTTTTTTCTTCTGTTAAATTCAACAATCCTGTATTCTTCCGGTTTCCTGATTACACAATCAATTTTAATTGAGCTTCCCAAATGAATAAGATTGAATATAAAAGAAGTTTCGACAGAATCTTCTATTGCTTCAGACGAAAGATAATATTCGTTTTTAAATATCCTTATAAAACTTTCTATTTGAAATTTATTTAGCTCAATAACTATATCAATATCTCTGGTCATCCTTGGCTGTGCATAATACATCATTGCCAATGAACCGGTTAACATATAATATATATTTAATGAATCAAGCTTTTCAATAACATCTTTAAGTATATCAAGTTCTGTTTTCAAGAGTGTATCATTGCTATTTATAAATCTATGCTGTCTTCTGCATAATCATCAGCAGTTTCATAAATGCGAACTGTAACTTTTTTAACATTTTGCGGAAATCTGATCTTCTTTATTTCATCAAGAAAGTATTTGCAGATATTTTCCACGGTTGATTGGAATTCAACTACAACCATTTTTGATTTCATTTTTTCAAGAAATGAGATTATCTCTTTATCCTCTTTATAAACCAAAAAAGAATGATCGAGCTTTTCAACGATTGGTTCTACTATTTTCTTAAGATCATAATAATCCATTACCATTCCCGATTCTTCAACTTCACCTTCGAGTTCAACGATCATTTTATATGAATGCCCGTGAATGTTTTTACATTTTCCAAAATGCTCGGGAAGCCTGTGCCCCATTTCCCATCTGAATTCTTTAGCAATTTTCATTAAACACCTTTTGTGTCCGGAGCCCAAATCAATTTATGCATCTGCAACTGGAATCTTACATTTAATTTATCTTCAAGTATCCAATCAACAAGCGTAACAGGTTCTAATTCACCAAACACAACTGAGAAAAGAATATTACATTTTGATGTAAGATTGTATTTTTCTAAAATCTCTTTAGACCATTCATAATCTTCCCTGCTTCCAATAACAAATTTTATTTCATCCTTCTGTTTGATGAAATTAATATTTTCATAAAGATTTTTTTTCAACATCCCGCTTGATGGACATTTGAGATCCATTACAATCATAACTCTCGAATCAACTTCTTTGACTGGCAGACTTCCCCCAGTTTCAAGCATAACTTCATAACCATCATTACAAAGCCGTCTCATTAAATCCTTACAATTTTCCTGGACAAGAGGTTCGCCACCCGTTACTTCTACAAGTTTGCAATCATACTTTTCTATTTCTTTAATGATCTGATATATTGAGTAATCTTTCCCTTCATAAAAAGCATATTCGGTATCACAATAAGTGCAGCGAAGATTACAATAAGTTAAACGAATAAACACACAAGGTAAGCCTGCTTTTGAGCTTTCACCCTGGATTGAAAAATATATCTCATTTACTTTAAGCAAAGTTAATCCTTCTTTAAAAATAGAGGTTGTCTTAAAAGTCTGATCCTGTTATGTTATTCCCGTGAAAACGGGGAATCCAAAAATGCTTAAACTAAATAGATTCCCACTTTCGTGGGAATGACAAGATAGTAGAAATTACTTTTGAGAGAACCACTACGAATATTGATTTTTATAATAAAATTACGAAATCTAATATTTGACATCAAACAGGTGAATGGATATATTTGGACTCAATTTTTCAATAAAATAAG
>CAYNUV010000576.1:0-2221 GCA_964400245.1 uncultured Ignavibacteriaceae bacterium | reverse complement strand
GTAATTTCTTACTTTTTATATGGATGTTCCTTAAGCTCTACCAAAAGAAATTTAATAGTTTGTTTACCGGTATTTTCAGTTTGGTGTGGACGCTCAGGATCACCATAACCACTGTCGCCTGCTTTAAGATCATAAGTTTCATCTTTACCATCTGCATAGTGAACCACAATTTTGCAGTCTGTAAGAGCATAAAACAAACTAGCAGGGTGAGTGTGCATACCGCTCTTTTCCCCGGGCTCAATTGTAGCTATCGTTGCACGCAGCAATGTTGTATCAACTAATACATTGTTCATTCCCGGATCAATGCTTTTCCAGTCCTGTGCTAATGTGACGAATGTAAATGAGAAAAAAGCAAACATCAGAAACAAAGAGGTCTTCATAGAGTTCCTTTCATTTGTTTTTGGGTTCTGAGAAATTATAAAAAATATTTCTTATTCGCTTATGTTCAAAAAGAGATCAAGGTTTGGCGTACTCCTCAGCGCTCATCACTTCGATCGCAACGAAGCGTTCCTCAACCCACGCATCGTGACCGGGTGGTATTGTGAAAGATTCACCCGCGACAATGACTTTCTGGGTTCCATCTTTCAGACTGACGTTCATTCGACCCGAAACGGCATATCCGACATGGGAAAGTTGGCATAAGTCAGTCTTGACAACTGGTTTGATGCATTCGGACCAGCGCCAACCTGGCTCAAAGGTGAAACGACCAAAAGTGAAACCCTCAAGTCGAACGATTTCGACGCGAGTTTTATCCGGAGTGCGAACTTCGTCGGATAAACTGTGGGATTTTGATATCAATTTGGTTACTGCGACTGGAGTTGACATATTTTGCTCCTTTCTTTATACATAACTTATCCTACTAATTTTATTTGCGTCTAACTTACTAAATTCCGAGAGATATATGCAATACTATTTTAATATCATTCTATTCCAACCTTAGATTTGACTCTGATCGTCCGGTTTAATACGCTTAAATAAATAAATTCTTGTGACCGAGAAGCTCTTGAATAAAACGTATATCAGTCCCGTTTCATTTCCTGATAACTCAATGATACTGGTTATTGCGCAACGAATAGTTTTTAGTGCAATATTGCGTAAAGAATTTTGTTAGCGGCAACCTACGACATTCTCAAGAATTTGCAGTTTTCTAAAATAATCATTGAGTTATGATTAATAACCAATAAATGTTTTGTACTTTTTTAGTACTCCAAAAAAGGTAAATATGAAAATACTGATTTTGGGTTCAACTGGTGGAACTGGACAGCAAATAGTTAAACAAGCACTCGAACAAAATCTCGAGGTAACCGCCATTGCTCGTGCCCCATCTAAGTTAAGTCTAAGCTATGAAAAGCTAACAGTAATTAAAGGAGATGTTCTAGACAAAGATGTCTTAATAAAAGCCCTTGAAGGAAAAGATGTCGTGCTCAGTGCACTTGGAGTAGGAAAAGCTCTTAAGTCCAATGACTTAATTTCAAATGTGGCTAGTATATTAATACCTGCAATGAATGCAACAAATGTCAAGCGCTTGATTTTTATTTCGGCTTTTGGAGTTGGAGAGACTTTTATACAGGCTGATTTTATTCAAAAAATCATATTCAGACTTGTTTTTAAGAATGTTTACACAGACAAATCAAAAGCAGATGATCAAATTCGGAAAAGTACACTTGAATGGACATTAGTTTATCCTGTTTTACTTACCGATGGTCCTGGAACAGGTAAATACAAAGTAGGAGAAAAACTCCAGATGAAGGGTATCCCAAAAATTTCACGGACAGATGTTGCAGAATTTATGCTTCGTCAACTTACTGATAATACATTTTTAAAAAAATCTCCTCTAATAATGAGTTAGTTTTCTTTTAAAATTATTAAAAACTCCATATGAATATGGCTGCTGATCATTTAGTTAAACCTGGTAATTCCGTTCTCAGTGTAATTTCAAAAACCCAAAGTCATTTATTGTTGAATAAGCAGATCAACAGTATTGAATATTCACTTAGTAGCAAGGAGTTGCCCAATCAAGTTGTTCAACAGTACACAGCAATAAACGGCACTCGGGGCCCTGTATGTTGTTTAAGCTATTCAACTTTGACACAAAGAAGCCGCCCTTACTAAACATTCGGAAAGACTGGATATTTTATATTAAATAGATAGTTGAACCTTATTCAGAGTACCCGGAAATAAACAGCCTTTGTTCATTGCTTCTCTTAACCTGTTAATCATT
>CAYNUV010000575.1:0-2239 GCA_964400245.1 uncultured Ignavibacteriaceae bacterium | reverse complement strand
ATTGCTTTAATTACAAAATTAACTTCATCCGGAACTATACTTTATATCCAGGACAGAATTGGCTCAAAGAATAAAAAATTCAGGTGTTATAAATTCAGAACAATGCATATTAATAATTCATCCGAGGATTCGTTTCAACCTGTCACCGAGGACGATCCGCGGATTACATCATTCGGAAGATTTCTTAGAAGTTCAAATATAGATGAGCTTCCTCAATTTATTAATGTTCTTAAAGGTGAAATGTCGGTGGTCGGTCCAAGGCCTTTCGCAATACCCTACGATAATAAGTACCGGAAAATATTCGAGGAAATTAAACTGCGTAGCAATGTAAAACCCGGAATTACAGGCTGGGCCCAGGTTCATGGTTTGAGGGGAGATGTTATAGATGATGAAGCTAATAATAAATTGATTACAAAAAGGATTGAATATGACCTTTGGTATATTGAGAACTGGAGCTTCTGGCTTGATATACATATAATTCTTTTAACGATTCTACAGATGTTTGGAAGAAAGTCAAAAAGATAAATAAATTTTAATTTTGATCCACAAACAAGTTCGGAATAAGCTTTTTGACTTCACTCAATTTTATATACAAATAATTTTCCCTCCTTATCAGACAAAACATAAATCAGGTTATTCTTATCATCAACAGCAATACCTTCAGGCTGATCAACATTAATTTTATATTCTGCTAAAAACTCACCTTTAAGAGAATACTTAATGATCTTTTGGTCTTCATCACTTAAAAGCCAGAGACAATTTTCTTTTTCAGAATAAGATATACCTGAGAGATCTTTAACTTCTTTTACTTTACTTCTTTTAATCTCATTGAATTTTTTATCTGTTTCAATTATTAATACAGGATTTTTTTCATTTACAAGATAAAAATGATTGTTAACAGGATTGTAAGTAATTCCTTCCAGCCCGGAATTTTTATCTCCATCAATATTAAATGAAACTCTGGATATTTCATTCCCTTTAAAATCTGAAATAATTATTTCTCTTTTTTTCTCTATTGTAATTGCAAGAAATGATTTATCAAAAATTGTTATTCCCTCTAAATCTGTTGCATCAATTTTAAATTTGTATAATATATTTCCTTCCAGATCTGTCTGATAAACAGTGCTTTTACTGTCGCTTACTATCCAGAGTTTATTTTCAGCAAGAGCTGCATCAGAAGGTTCTGAAATTTTTAGTGAATAGCTTTGAATAAGTTTTATTTTTTCGATGGGCTTATTTTTCATTTCACAACCTTGTATTAAAAATAATGATAATGAAATGATAAATACTTTAATTTTTAAATTGGATATTATTTCTGCCACCAATTTCACGAATTATTACGAATTCTTAAAAAGATATTCCAATATTCCATCACTCCAACACTCTGCTATTTACTTAACATTTTCTTAAGTCTGTTCACTTCATCTCTCAAAGCTGCTGCTCTTTCAAATTCCAGATCTTTTGCTGCCTGGTGCATTTGTTCCATTAATTGAGAAATTAAATCTTCCTTCTGATCATTGTTCATATATTTTAAAACCGGCTCAGCTACTTTGGAAAATGTAAATGTTTCCTTTTCTTCTTTCTTCCTTACATCTGCAATGGAAGTTGATGCAAGTATTTCTTCCATACTTTTATAAATAGTTTTGGGAGAAATATTATTTGCAATATTATATTCTGTCTGCAGCTTTCTTCTCCTGTTGGTTTCTTCAATCGTTTTACGCATTGAGTTTGTAATAATATCCGCATACATAATTACTTTACCATTTTCATTTCGTGCAGTTCTTCCTGCTGTCTGCATCAATGATCTTTCGCTTCTTAAAAATCCTTCTTTGTCAGCATCAATAATAGCAACAAGAGAAACTTCAGGCAGATCCAAACCTTCTCTTAACAAGTTTACTCCAACAAGAACATCAAACTCTCCCAATCTTAAATCTCTTAATATTTCAACCCTTTCAAGAGCAACAATATCACTATGAATGTAACGAACCAGAATTCCTATTTTGTCTAAGTAATCTGATAAATCCTCAGCCATTTTTTTTGTTAAAGTTGTAACTAACACCCTCTCTTTTTTAATTGCTCTTTCTCTTATCTCACCAATAAGATCATCTATTTGTCCTTTAACAGGTCTAACTTCAATTCCGGGATCAAGCAAGCCAGTCGGACGGATTATTTGCTCAACTACAATTCCTCCGCTCTTTTGTAGTTCAAAATCAGCCGGAGTAGCACTTGCAAAAATCAC
>CAYNUV010000574.1:0-2253 GCA_964400245.1 uncultured Ignavibacteriaceae bacterium | reverse complement strand
AAACGACGAGCACAAAATTCAAAGCTAAATATGAAAATGAAGTATTAACGTTAGAACAAAAAAATATCGAATTAAAGAAAAAATTAAATGAATTTAAGTATGAAAGAAAAGACAATTGGGAAGAATTCAAAAAAGAGTTTAATCGTGAAGTGGATACTGTTGTAATTGAACTTAACGATATATTCACAAAAAAAGATTAAGTCTATTAGGATTGAGTTCTTATTTCAAGAGAATTATTCCCAATAAGTAATATTACGATTTAACAACTTATCCAATGTAAGAGTAGAGAATTTTATGAATATGAAACGAATATTTGGGGCGATACTAACAGTACTCGGGATAGCCGGGCTTATTTATGTTGCAATATTATTTGTGAATACCAGTGGCGGTACGCATGATATTAAAGCACTTATCATTTTCAGCGTAATCGGTTTTATATTCTTCGTTGCAGGCATTAGCCTGATACGCACAACAAAAGATGAATCATAATGTGAAGAGATTTAACTCTTTTGAAAAATTGTAACCCATATCCGGGTTAAAAATTATTTATCACTTATAAGGAAAATAAAGATGAATAACATACCTGATAAAACAATTTCCGGAATGGTCAGAGCAGAATATCTAGAAGTAGAACCAAAGTTCAATGCTGAGCTGATCAAATTTGCGGGAGAATGAGGCGGTAGAAAAGCAGAAGAACAAGTTGGCAGAGATCTGGTGAACAAACAAATTATGAAAGGAGAAAGCAGCCTATGTCATTGATTACATTAGTGCTCGTTTTGGTTGTCGTTGGTGTAGTTCTCTGGCTGATTAACACCTACATCCCGATGCAATCTACCATCAAGAAAATCTTAAATGTGGTAGTGATTATTGTAGTGATTCTCTGGCTATTGAATGCTTTCGGGCTCATAGATGGCCTCGAGGCGATTCGTATCGGACGGTAAATCAGTATGTTCGTGGATGTCCTTGCAAATGAAGTTGTGAAAATTAGACCACAGATTTTTCAATATATCAACATTTTACTGTCAAATTAATTTGTAATTTTATGTTGAAAAAACATGGTTATTTACATTACACCATGATTGAAAGATTATATTAATGGAACTTACTATTTTTCTTAAGGGAATCGTTATTGGTTTTGCGATGGCAGTACCAGTTGGACCCATTGGAATAATGTGTATCCGCAAGACACTAACCGAGGGAAAATTACGCGGACTGGTTATAGGGCTGGGAGCTGCAACGGCAGATTTTTTTTATGGTTGTGTTGCAGCATTTGGACTTACGGTTATTTCAGATACACTTGTTAGTCAACGAATCTGGATACGGTTGGTTGGAGGAGCCCTTCTTTTATTCCTTGGAGTAAAAACATTTCGCGCCCGCCCTGCTGATCCTAATATTCCTGTAAACAGCAATGGAATGTTAAGATCGTATCTCACTACTGTTTTTCTAACACTTACTAATCCTTTGACAATTTTTGCTTTTCTTGCTGTGTTTGCAGTGCTCGGTTTAGGAACCGGGCTCGGTTATTTTTCTGCATCAGCTCTTGTCATTGGAGTTTTTATTGGTTCAGGTTTATGGTTTCTCTTACTTAGTTCCGGTGTTATAATTTTCAGAAAAAAGCTGGACTTAGTCGGGCTGCAATGGGTAAACAGAATTGCGGGTATTTTAATTATTATCTCCGGTGTTATTGCCATAGGAAGCTTGTTATAATTTTTTTTACTTTTATTGTCTAATCAATTAGCTAATCTAGTTCAAACCGTATCACATTGCTTATCATTAACACTCGAAAGATGAGCCAGTTCTGATATTGTGTATACACTCCGAGAAAGTTTTAATCTTATAATCTTATTATTGCTTCTTTAAAACAGTAAACCTATTTTTCTAAAGCAAATATTAACACCCCATCTTCAAAAACCGGGGGAAATGCAAAGAGTTGGTTAAAAGGCATTGCCGGAGATGATTAAAACAGAAAAATAATCCTAACATACATACCATCTGCAATCGAAGTTGAGAAAAGAATGAGATTATTTTCGGTCCTGAGATATGCAGGCTTATTAACTTTTGGTTACATATTATTATTATCTCTTTCTTATCCTTATGGACCAATCGGCTATCCTGTTTTCATACTTGTGATTGGAGCCTGTATATTGTGGATTAAAAAGAAAAGTGATATTATTGATAATAAAGATAATACGAAAAGAATCTTCCTGGTTTTACTTTTTATTGGGGGTGCAATTAGATTTCTTTGGGCAATAC
>CAYNUV010000573.1:0-2265 GCA_964400245.1 uncultured Ignavibacteriaceae bacterium | reverse complement strand
TGAGTAGTTAATTGATAATTGTTATCCCCTTATGAAATCTCTTATTATAAGATTCAAGGTTTAATAAGAAAATCAAATCATTATTTTCAGTAAAGCAATCTCTCGCTATATCAAAAAGTTTTTCTGTAGTTTTAAAAATCAGCATTGTTCTTTCATCATCAATAAAGTTTTCAACCAGCTTTTCTGTTATTTCTACGCTGGAACCATTTTCTTTAAAAAATCCCTTCATGCTCAGTGATTCTATACCATTCTGAAGATCGGTTGGAGCGTCAGAAACATCATCCATCATTTGAATAGCAGCAGCAAAGGCAATAAACCCTTTTTCAATATTGTTAGCATATTTTTCATCTTTTCCCTGTTTTCTTGCAAGTAATTCCAGAATATAGAAAAAAGGCGCAGCTTTGTATCCAAGAATTGCAGGATCTTCCCAGGAGAAAGGGCAGCCCATCCATTTATTCTTTTTTTCAAGATATTCTGCAATTGTATATTTCTCTACGTATTTGTTCATTACTTCATTTATTTTAGGATCTTTGAAGATTTCTAAAATAAGAGTTTGGTGGACCTGGATGAGATACTTTCCAAGATAAAGAAGATGTTGATTGTTTTTATTTAAGTCATGCTGGATGTCAATAATTCTGTAACCAAAAGTTCCAAGCAGAATAGCTTCAATGAGTTTATAGATTTCTTCATCATTTAGATCAATTCTATTCTCCCAGATCCAAAAGATTATTATACAGGTAAAACCCGAAATGCTAAATTCATATTGGGAAATGTCATCATCTTTTCTTAACTCCGTTAAGTCTTTTGTAAAAAATGGAAAACGTTCATTTATTATTTGATCAATCCTGTTTAAATAAAAATCTCTTATCTGTGGTCCAGAGATTTCATCAAATATATGTTTCCTTATAGATTCAAAATCATCAGATTCGTCAAAATTTTTATTTTCCAAATCTTTAAATATTTTAAAAAGACTTTGAAGAAATTCTTTATAGTTCATTTATAAACTCTGATAATGACACGAGAAAATAAGATTAAAATTTAAATTAAGCAATAAAAATTTATGATAATCTTTTAATGGCAAATATTAGGTAAGATTTACTAATCATCATATTTTATTTGACTTTATAAAAATAAAGTTATACGTTTGCCTTCGAAAGAACCTGAAATTAACAGGTTATGAAATATCAACAAAACTTGGAGGCCAAAATGATCCGAAGATACTTTTTACTCGGGTTAATAACTTTGCTTGTTTCATTTTCCACTTATGCCCAATACGAACAAACCGGAGGTTACGCGAGATTAGTAGGGATGGGTAATAATACTTATGTTGTTGACCCATATGCAATTACAGTTAATCCTGCCTGGGCTGGTCATTATCAGAATTTCTTATTTGGAGATTTAGGAAGTTCAGCAGGTGCATTTCAACCTGGTGGGATAGGACAATTTGTAGCTGCCAACTTTCATGTAGGCGGTGGATTATCTATCGGTGCTTTGTTGGCAAGAAATACTTTTAACGGATTCTCAATTAGCAGGTTAGATCCATTTGGAGTTGTTAATAGTTTAAATGGTATTCCTAATATTCCTATTATTATTCCAAATTTGGATAATAATTTTGAATTATTTGGATCATATAAAACAGGAAATACTGCATTTGGTTTTGCTTTTGCTTTTGCTTCAACAACTAATGAAAATACACCGGCAGGAGGCAGCACATCATCAGGTTCAGCAAGCCAGATTGGTTTTAATGCTGGTATTGTAACTAAGTTAAGTGGAAATTTTATGCTTGATTTAGGAGCTTCATTAATGCTTCCAGGTGCATCATTTGAACCAGGCACAGGTAGTAAAAGTGAAGTATCTCAGACTATTATTATAGTTAATGGAAGAATCTTTTATCAGTATTCTTCAAAATTGGCATTTGTTCCGGTAGTGGCTTTTGTTACAAACTCAGGTACTATTGAAAATGGTAACGTAACTCCTTCAACAACCACAGATCTTGTATCAAACACTCTTATAGTTGTTGGTATAGGTATTAATTACCAGGTTGGAGATTTCTTATTAGCAGGAGGTCCTGGTTTTGCAACAGCTTCAAGCACAACTAGTTCAACTCCTACAAGTCCTGAAGTATCAACTTCTGCCTTAGTGTTCCCTATATGGAACCTTGGAACCGAATGGAATATGAATGATTGGTTTGTTGCAAGACTCGGTTATGTAGCTTCTACGCAGAAAGTTACAACTGAAACATCAGCTTCTGCAACCACAATTAAC
>CAYNUV010000572.1:0-2268 GCA_964400245.1 uncultured Ignavibacteriaceae bacterium | reverse complement strand
TTAGCAGGTGCGGGATTCAATTACGGGAGTTCACAGAAGATTGCTACTGAACGCTCACAACAGATAAATACTCAAAGGGGTGAAATGGTGAATAAAGGTGTAAGTGCATTTGCTTTGGGAAACCAGGCTCAGGCAAATGGGATAATAAATATGCAACTCGAATACCTTAAATCCCAGCAACAACTCGAAGAGCAAAAGCGACAATATAATGAGAGCCAACCTGAGTGGTGGGAGTCATTTCTAAACATAGGTGCGGGAGTAGCGGGATATGCAACCGGTAAATGGCTGTTCCCTGGTGATGGGGGTGGTGCTAATAGAGGAGGTTCGGGAATAGATGATGATGATGATAGGTGGCCTTAATGATTAAAGAATTTTGAGAGCTAAATTCTTAAATAAAATAGGTAAGCAAGAAAAAAATCTCCCCTCAAGATATAAGAGATTTGCTATACTTTTTGCCAGGATGTTGGTAGCAGGAAATATTGATTATCAAAAATTAATGAATGTGTCTTGTAATCCTAAAGAGGCTCAACCTCGCTGGAAGACAAATTGGATATTAAAAAAACCACAGGTGCAGTTAATGATTCAGGAAGAAATAAAAAAAATCTATGATGAAAGCGGTCTTTCGGTTAAAGATATCATAGCTAAATCAAAAAGACTTTATAATAAAACTGTAAAGGAAAAAAACTATTTAAACGCAGTTTCAATATTAAAAATATGGAGTGAATCTCAGGGTTTAATAAATCAAAAGGGTAAAGTTGAACAAACACAACCTCCACAGCATCACCTTCCATCAAGTCTCCAGGAGAACTTTATAAAAGCAAAGAATGGCATAAAAGAAAGCAGTGGACACATTATGGATGAGCGAGTATCATAGGTATTTATTTAAATGACAGGACTTTCTTAAATACTATTTTCTTAAATAAGTTACCCATAAGGATTAAATCGTAAAAAGAAATTAATAACTTATCAAATGAGAGAAAAAAGGGTAAAATAAAATGAGCATTAAAATAAATAAAGAAATTCTATATGAGTTTACAATTGACAAAACAAAAATATATAGAATTTATACCAATGGTGAATTAGAAACACCAGAAGAAGATAAGAACAAATTTATTTGGGTAAATAATTATTTTCCGACTATCCTACTGGATTACTTTTTAAGTAATTTTAAAGAATCCAGATCACCAGAGATTAATGTTACCGAGCCTTTAACGGGTGCATAACATGGCTCTGCCTCATATGCATCAATTAAATCTTTGATTGGAGACACGCTCATAGAAAAAGGCGTGAAATATAAAAAGTAACTATCAAGATCATTCGAGCTAAATAAAGCTACGTCTCTCATTTCTTGTGAATATCTCAAAGATATATCTTTAAAAATTCTAATTATCTCTTGATGTTTCCCTTTTGAAATTTGGCTTCTTTTGATATAGATTTTATACCATTTCATATTTCCCTCTTTAATGGAAGAAATGTAATGCTACTGCGTATTAAAAGCTAAAAGTTCTTTATTACTTATTAATTTATTCTTATCCATTGAGTTCCAATCGAGTTGTTTGTAAATAAACCGAATCCAAATATTCAATAGAATAAAAAGAATTAAAAGTATTAAAAATAGAGATCGTTGTCTAACATATTCCCGCATATATTTGCTGCTTGGTTGGTAATGGATACCTATTTAAAAAATTCTAAAAAAAATTTTAGAATTTCGAATTTAATTCCCTAATAGAATCTTAGAATAAAAAAAAAAAATTCATTCAAAAATTTTGCTCAATAATGCGTGAAGCTCTCTCTCCAACAACCCTACCCCTTTCTTTCAGGGGTGTATACCCTTCGGAACGGTTAGAAATTTTCGTCAACTTTTCTTTCTCCAATCCCTGATAAGAAACCCCAACACAATTAAAGAAATTCCAACAGCTAATAGTATTCCTTGTAAGTCAGTATAATAATATGAACCTCCTTCACGAGATCTATTATTAAAACTAAAAAGAGTGTGGGCAAAAATTATAGTGCCACCAATAAAGCAAATTACATCTATAATTTTTGATGTGAGTGAACGCATAAATTAAATTTATTTTTGAAGCTGTAACCTACTTAGAATTAATTACTTACAAGTGCAAGAAAAATTATTCGATTTGACATTGAAGCATTGATGAATTAAATTGCAATTAAAATTCAGAAAGTTGAAATGAACATAAAGTTTAAAACTGAAATTAGCCTGAGTGGTTTTAATAGGGCTTCAACTCCCTTGAATTTTCCATTCGGGCT
>CAYNUV010000571.1:0-2270 GCA_964400245.1 uncultured Ignavibacteriaceae bacterium | reverse complement strand
ATATATTTTTTTTATCAAAGTATTCAACTAAATTATGTTTCTGCACAACATATTCCGCAGCTGAACGGCTTTTCAAAATTTCCATATAAAGCTGAGAATTAGCATTTGCCATTCCACCGGTTATCAGGCTTGAAAAATCGTGTCCGCTTAAAATACTGCTTATAGAGCCCTGTTCCTTGTTATCAGGTGGTAGAATTGTGGCAGGTGCTTCAAAAGTAGTTGGATAAATAAACAGTAGAATCAGAAAAAGAAAAACAGTAGAAAATATTGTAACCTTTAAAATTTTTCTTCGGTTTATCAGAATAATATTTATTATTTCATGGTATGTCATATTCTCTCACCTAGAGGCAATAATAACTGCTACGGTTGCTGCTATAACTGCACCAATTTGTCCGGCAACTTGAAGAACTGTAGTGAAAACTTCCCAGAATTTTGGTCCAGGAGGATCTTCCGGGATCCAAATTGAATCTCCCGGTTCCAATGAATTAACATCTTCAGCTTCAACCCATTCACCCGTATTTGCTTTTACAACGCGGACTTCATCTTCAATAGCTCTCCATCCAAAACCTCCGGCCAATTCAATATAATCATCAATAGTAAGCCCTTCATTATAAATGACTCTTCCTGGATTAACTACCTGCCCAAGAAGAGTAATATAATTTTTCGCTTCAGGTATAGTAATTACGTCTCCTCTTTTTAAAATTACATTTTCCGACATATCGTTTTTGAGAAATAATTTTTCAAAATCAACTACAACTTTGCCAGACCGTTCACGGGATTTTGCTTTTAAATAATCATACTCATCGTCTGTCATATCGGCTCTGGGTATTTGCTTAAGTCTTTCTAACTCAGGATCATATTCAACACTTCCTGTTGCTCTGGATAATGAAGCTTCTGTTAATGATGCATCTTTTAAAAAACCACCCGCTTCATTAATTATTTCTTTTAATGATGTACTATCCTCTATTATTTTATACCAGCCCGGATAGTTGACAAAACCTTCTACTTTAACATAACGATCAAGATAATATTCAGGAATTTGCCTTACTATTACACGATCTTGGTTGGTAAGTTTTGTGGTATTATTTTCTAATTGATTTAATGCATAATACCGACTTATTTGGTTATAACCTCTTTCATCAAATGAAATGACTTCTATAGTATCTTTTTTTGCTTTATTAGTATATCCACCTGCAAGGTTTAGTAATTCCATTATACTTTCACCTTCAACAAATTCATAAATCCCAGGATATTTTACTTCTCCATAAATTGAAACTGCTTTATCAACTTTATCAACAATAATAATATCGCCTTCCAGAAGAAAAGGATTGTTTGTTTTATCTCCAAACCTCAGGTAAGCAAGCAGATCATAAGTATTCTCTTTACCTTGTGAGATAATTTTTATGTTCCTGTAATTGGAAGTCTCTAATAAACCATCTGACTTAGTAATTGCATCAATTAATCGTGAATTAGCAATGAGTATCATTGAAGACGGCTTTTTTACATTTCCTAGAAGTGAAACTTTTATTTTTCTGAAATCAATTAGAGTAACAAAAACTTCTACATTTCTATAATAACGGTTAATTGCCTCAATAATTTTCTCTTTACCTTGCGACAGTGTTTTACTCTTAAGGTCTATTCCACCAACTTTTGGAATATACAAATTACCTTCCTGATTAATAAAAAGACTAAATACAATTTCCTCAAGACCACTAATTGATATAAAAATTCTATCTCCAGGTCCCAATAAATAAATATCCGGATCAATACTTCCTTCAGTTGCCGAGAGAATCTGTGTACCTAAAAATGATGTATCTTTTATTGATGCAAAATTTCTTTCCTGGTAATCAGGAAAAGACTGTGCCTTCAACACAAAAGAGTTTAGCAGGATAAGAAACGAAACAAGTTTGAACATCTTCAAATTATAATTTCTTTTTTAATAATGATTCTGTTAAGATTTAATACCGGTTGATTTTGTTTTCCCACCTGCAGAATTTTCTGAATAGTAATAATAATACTTATAATATGATCCATAACCGCTTTTGTAACTGAAGTTATTCAACACACTACCAATAAATGATGACTTATCCTTCCTTATCAGCTCAACGGATCTTTCCATTAACTCAAACTCAGTTGTATCTGCTGAAACAACAAGAATTGTCCCATCAACCATTGTTGCAAGTATTTCTGAATCTGTAACTGCAATTATTGGTGGACTATCAAGTATTACTACATCATATTTCTCCCTCATCTCACCAAGAAATTTTCTC
>CAYNUV010000570.1:0-2272 GCA_964400245.1 uncultured Ignavibacteriaceae bacterium | reverse complement strand
CACCGGAATTTGTATCCCCAATCCTGAACATTGCATAAGTTCCGTCAGGCATTGTTTCTATTTGCCATTCAAATACTTTTGAATAAAAATCAACAGATTTTTTTAGATCAGGCGAAGGAATTTCTATATGAGTGATAGTGTGTTTGCTTTTCATAATGGGGATCTCCTATTTAATAATTTGTTCTTTATAATGGAATATTTATATATTTCATATTGTAAAGGTGAAAATCGTTAATTTCAGATTCTTTTTAAACAATAAAAAATTTCTCTCTATTTATATATTGATAATTTTCAATATGTGAAAGTGGTATTACATTTTTATAATTTTTGATTGTTAAAATTTAGTTATTTTTGTCGAAGTCATTTCACCCAAAATCCATTGAATATTAATTTCCGGGTAAGTCCCTGGTAAATAAATTTTAAGTAGGAGGTTATTGTGATAAGTGAAAGAAAAGGGTATTCATATAATTGGAAGATTATTTTTTCTTATATAATACTAATTGCAGTTTTAGTTCCGTTAATCTTTTTAAATATTAATTGTTCAGAGCAAAAAGCTGAAGATGGAAACTTTTCTATGCCGCCAATGCCTGCAGAAGTAGTCCAGGTAAAAGAACAAAAAGTAGCAGATAAGTTTGAAGCAGTTGGTACAATAGAAGCGATTGAGGAAATCACAGTTGTGTCTGAAATAGATGGAATTATTGTGGACATTCCTTTCGAGGAAGGAAGTTTTGTAAATCGTGGACAGCTTATAGTGAAACTTGATGACTCTCAACTTGCTGCTGAAGTTCTTCGTACAGAAGCACTGTTTAATCAAAGCCAGTCAAAATATAATCGTGTTAAATCAATTGTAGAACAGAAAGCCGGGACACCGCAGGATTTAGATGACGCTTTGGCAACTTTAAAAGTTTCAGAAGCCAATCTTAAATTAGCTCAGGCACTTTTGGATAAGACTAAAATTGTTGCGCCTTTTGGCGGAACGATTGGTTCCCGCAAAGTAAGTGTTGGTACTTTTTTAAGAACAGGTGATGCTATTACAGAGCTTGCAAATCTTAATGAAATAAGAGTAAGATTTTCAGCTCCTGAAAGTTTTCTTTCTCAACTTAAAAGAGGAGCTGAAGTTATTGTTTCAACGTCGGTATATCCCGGGCATGAAGTGAAGGGAAAAATTATTGCAATCGAACCGGTTGTGGATACAGATACACGTACCACACAAATTATTGCGCGGGTACAAAATCCCGGGCAAAAATTCCGTTCCGGTATGTCAGCTAATATCTCTGTTATTTTAAGTGAACGCGCAAACGCTTTGACGATTCCTACTGAATCTATTTTTGCTTCAGGGAACCAGTCTTTTGTTTTTGTAATGAATCCTGATAGCTCTGTAACACGTGTAGCTGTTACAACAGGATTACAATTGGCAGATGTTGTTGAAGTTGTACAAGGATTAAATCAAGGAATGTTTGTAGTGACAGCAGGGCATCAAAAACTTTTTGAAGGTGCCAAAATTATGCCTGTGAATAGTAATGTTACTAAAACTCAATAATGTTTAGATTTGTTTATCATCTGAAAATAGGAATATAAAAAATGAAATTAAGCCGTATATCTATTCAAAGACCGGTTTTAGCAACTGTGATGAGTTTAGCTATAGTTCTTTTTGGAATTATTTCATTTACACAATTGCCTGTTCGCGAATATCCGGATATTGATCCGCCGATTATTTCTGTTGTAAGTCTTTACAGAGGTGCAAGCTCAAATGTTGTAGAGACAGAAATTTCCGATGTGCTTGAAGAACAATTTGCAACATTGGAAGGAGTAAAAACTATAACCTCATCAAGCAGGGAAGGTGGCTCCGTTATTACAATTGAGTTTGAATTAGACCGTGATGTTAACGAAGCTGCAAATGATGTACGAGACAGGGTTTCACGTATCAGGGGAACGCTGCCGCAGGAAATAGATGATCCGATTATTTCCAAAGTAGATGCAAATGCCCAGGCGATTGTCTGGCTTGGACTTTCCAGTAAAAATCATTCAAACCTGGAATTATCTGATTTTGCTGATCGCGTATTGAAGGAAAAAATTCAGCGTCTGCCTGGTGTCGGCACTGTAATAATCGGTGGTGAACGCCGTTATGCTATGAGAGTTTGGTTGGATCCGCTCCGTATGGCTTCACATAAATTAACTACACAGGATATAGAATCAGCTATCAGGAATGAAAATGCAGAAATACCCGCTGGAAGAGTTGAAGGGAATAGGAGAGAGTTTTCTGTTCGTACCA
>CAYNUV010000569.1:0-2274 GCA_964400245.1 uncultured Ignavibacteriaceae bacterium | reverse complement strand
TCAGTTCTTTTTCACCACCTAATAATTTCGCAGCAAAAATTGTCTGTGCAGTGTGTTCAAGCTTTTCCATTTTGTAATACGCATCATCAAGATTTAAACCAAGTGTTACTGCACCATGATTCTGAAGAAGTAATGCCCAGGCGTAATCAATATATGGTTCCATGCTTAAAGCTAATTCATCAGTTGAGGGAGTAGCATATTTACACAGTGGAACTTTGCCTAAAGTAAGTATAACTTCCGGAAAAATATGTTTTGAAAAATTTTCGCCAGCAGTTGCAAATGCTGTAGCATAAACCGGGTGGCAATGAACAACTGCGTTAACTTCACGCCTTCTTGAATAAGCAAAGAGATGAATCTTAAATTCTGTGGAGAGTTTTCCATTCCCTTTTAGAATTTTTCCTGAAGCATCAATTTCAAGTACATCATCTTCAGTAACTTCCCCTTTGGATATTCCGGAACGGGTTATTAGGAAAGTATTATCGGAAGTAACTGTAGAAATGTTCCCATCGGTTGCAGCAACAAATCCTTTCTCATAAACTCTATTGCAAATCTCAACTAATTTTCTTTTTTCAGACATTTACTCTCAAGCTCTTCCATTAACTTCAAATTAATTAATCCGTCATAACCGGTTACAAGCGGCTGTTCATTATTTAAAAAAGATCGTTGAACAGATTTAACCAGGTTTAAAAGATTATTCGATCTCTTCCTGAAAGCTTTTCTTGTTTCTCCATCGTGAAGGATAGTCAGCTTCGCAAGAGAATTTCCAATATACTTCTCTACACTCAATGCGCCTTCATTTCCCAATATCTCTACCCTGTTAAATCCTTTTTTATTATTATAAGAAACATTAAAATATCCATATCCGCCTTTTTTAAAATGAACTATGGCTGCAGCAAAATCATCAACTTCACTTTTATAAACTACGTTATCAATTACACCATCAATACTTTTTATCTCACCGCCAAAAAATCTTAAAAGGTCTATCATATGAGTACCAACATCACGTAAGGCGCCGCCGCCGCTTAAGCTTTTATTAAAGCGAAAATTGTTTCCAGGGACCATATCAATATTAAAATTAAGATTTATTGAAACGAGCTTTCCGATAAATTCATTGCTCATTAATTCTTTTGCCTTTTTAATTAAAGGATGGAACCTGTACACATAACTAACTGCAAGCTTAACTCCATTTTCTTCGCATACTTTTACCATTTCCTCTGCTTCTTTAGAATTCATTGCAAGAGGTTTTTCACACAGAATATTTTTTCCGGCTTTTGCAGCTTTTATAACTTGCTCATAATGATGTGCATTCGCACTCGATATATAAATACAATTTATATCAGACTTAAGAAATTCATCATAATCTGAAAAACTGTTGAGAATACTAAACTTTTTTGCGAGTTCATTTGCCCTTTCTTTACTATTGCTGAATAAAGATATGATTTCATTTTTCTTAATTAATTGTACAGATGGGATAAAAGCATTTTCGGCAAATTGACCACATCCGGCTATGCCCCATTTTAATTTTGGCTTTGACATATAATCTTTAATTGAAGTTTTCATTAATAATTAATTATGAGTAAAGAGAAAGTAACATTGAGTTTGGAGTTTATTGGCAACTTTTATCCTGGATATCTGATGTCTATGCGATCTGTTTAAATAACTTTAGTCTTTCCATTAATTTCTTTATTGGTTTGGAATTCTGCATAATGTAAAAATGAACACTTGGTACACTGTTATTCAATAATTCATTAACCTGTTTAACAGCCCACTCAACTCCAATGTCAAGAATGTGTTCTGGTTTTGCAGCGTTAACTTCATCAACAAACTCCTGAGGAATATTCACATAAAAATTTTTGGGGACATTTACTAAATGAGCTTTTGATGTAAGTATTTTTAATCCCGGAATTATTGGTACAGTGATTCCCTCTTTCCTGCATAAATCTACAAAATCAAAAAAAACTTTATTATCATAAAACATCTGAGTAACAACATATTCGGCACCTGCTTCAACCTTTTGCTTCACATGCTTTATATCGCTTAAAAGATTGGGCGCTTCAAAATGTTTTTCCGGATAACCACTTACACCAATGCAAAAATTTGTTGGCCTTGCATCAAGAAGACTATCTTCAAGGTATTTTCCGTTATTCATATTCTTAATCTGCTTTACAAGATCAACAGCATAAAGATTCCTGCTTCTTCCTTCGGGTAAAGGTTTTTCATAGCCAAGGTCATCACCACGAATTGCAAGTATGTTTTCTATTCCAAGATAATTCA
>CAYNUV010000568.1:0-2279 GCA_964400245.1 uncultured Ignavibacteriaceae bacterium | reverse complement strand
ATTAAATAATTTTATTTTTATTGATGCATCAACCGGTAAAGAGAATTGAATTGATGTAGCAGGGTTAAAAGGATTGGGATGATTCTGTGCAAGGTAAAATTCAGAAGGAGTAACAACATCAAGTTCTACAACAGGAGAGTATTCAAATGAACCGTCAAAATCAACCTGTCTTAACCTGAAATAATTATTTGCAGATAATAATTTATCAACAACATAGGAATAGTTATGCTGTTCAGCAGAAGTACCAAAGCCGGGGACAAAAGCAATCTTTTCAAAGGATTGATTATCAAAACTGATTTCAATATCAAAGCCCTGGTTATTAATTTCTGAAGCAGTACTCCATTCAAGAATAGCTTTATTATCAATTAATTTTACATAGAAAGATGATAATTCTACTGGAGTAAAATAATCTGAATTAAGTTTAAACAAGCCGCTGCCTTGAGCTGCAAATACAGTCATCGTATCCACAATATAAACCTGGTAATTACTTGAACCGGTAGATGCAGAAACCCAGCTGGTTCCACCATTATGAGTGATATACATTGTTCCGCCAGAATATCTTCCTGTTATAACATAATTAGAATTATTAGGATGAACATGTACTCCCCACATATTCATACCATTGAAAAAAGTTTGCAAAGTCCAAGTAGCT
Organism: uncultured Ignavibacteriaceae bacterium; assembly: GCA_964400245.1. Lineage (GTDB taxonomy): Bacteria > Bacteroidota > Ignavibacteria > Ignavibacteriales > Ignavibacteriaceae > RBG-16-34-14. The sequence goes on along the minus strand of CAYNUV010000568.1, from coordinate 1,627 downwards.
CCAAAGTCTGTGGATTTTAATAAGCCGCCGCTGCCGCCCCACCTTGTAGCCCACGCAATTCCAGGAGACTGATAATCAACTGCAATAGTAGGAATTTCACCGGTAGTATTATGAACCTGAGTCCAGGTTTGTCCATAATTTGTACTTCTGAAAATTCCTGTTAAATTATCTCCAATAAGTATGATACTTGTATCCTTGAAAACCTCAATATCGCAAGGAGTTGAACATCCGACTACACTTGTAATAATTGTCCAGGTATCACCAAAATTTGTTGAACGCATAAAATTACTGCCGCTCATTGTATAAATAGTATCGGTATGACTTGGATCTGGTGTCATCGGTATTCCAAAAAAAGAAAAATTTAAGCTATCCGCTACTATACTCCATGTTGTACCTGCATTTGTAGTTTTAACAATTTTATCAGTACCGCCTTCTATTGCAACCAGAAATATAGAAGGATTATCAATATTTAAAATTATATTCTTAATATCTGATGAACCAGGTATTGGTGTCCCTAATGGAGAGAAAGTTTCACCTCTATCTGTACTTTTATAAATTGTATTAGTACTTCCATAATAAACATTATTTGTGTTGTTCTGTTCAACATCAACCGGTCCTCCAAGACTTGAACCAGATTGTTTTAGTTCCCAAAAATATTGTGAATAAGTAAATGAAGTAAAAAATATAGAAATGGTTAAAGCAGTATAGAATACTCGCATTAGACTTTCCCTTTGTTTATATGTTGGTGAAATATTTGAAATTCAAAATAATGATATTTACGTTAATTCTACAAATCACAGTTGATAATTTATACTTTAAATAAATACTTGCTTGTATAAAGTTTATGGAATGAAAAGAAAAAATTGGTTAAGTTCATCTTCAAAAACTTTACTGATTATGAATCTTGATATTATTGTATTTGCGGCTCACCCTGATGATGCTGAAATTGGAATGGGAGGAACAATTGCCATGCTGACAAAAAATAATTTTAAAGTAGGTATAGTTGATTTTACAAAAGGTGAACTTGGAACAAGGGGTTCAGTTGAAATACGACAAAAAGAAGCTTTCCAATCAGCTATTATTCTTAAAATTGCAATTAGAGATAATCTTCATATTCCTGATGGAAATATCCTTGAGAGTAAAGAGAATCTGATAAAAGTTATAATGGCAATAAGAAGATACAAACCTAAAATTATTTTTGCTCCATATTTTCAAGACAGGCATCCAGATCATATAGATACAAGTAAAATAGTAAAAAGAACTTTTTTCCAATCCGGTTTAACTAAAATAAAAACTTTTGATAAAGAAGTTATCCAGGAAGCTTTCAGGCCTTCTCATTTATATTATTATATGCAAACATACCCTTTTAAACCTACCTTTATTATTGATATATCGGATTCCTTTGAAACTAAAATGAAAGCTATAAGAATTTATGAATCTCAGTTTCATAATCCTAAAAGTACTGAAGCAGATACATTTATAAGCAAACCTGAATTTGTTAAGTACTTAGAAACACGAGCTTGCTTTTATGGTTTTCAGATAGGTAAGAGTTACGGTGAAGCTTTTTATAGCGAGAACACACCCGAATTGAATTTTATGGATCTTTTGAAGAAGTAATTACATTTTT
>CAYNUV010000567.1:0-2285 GCA_964400245.1 uncultured Ignavibacteriaceae bacterium | reverse complement strand
AGTGCATAATGCACACCCGCATCGGGATCAAGTCTTAGTGCATCCTGGAATTCAAGAATTGCGGCTGCGTAATCTCCTTTTGATTCCAGGATAGATCCATTAATAAAATGTTCCATCGCTTTTTTATGGCTGCTGCCGGAATCATCGTAATTTTCCTGAATCTCAGTTTCATCATCTATCGCAATCTTTTGAGAAGAGCAACAAACTAAAAGCAAAGAAAAGATTGCAGGGATAAAAACTCTGATCATCTTATAAAGAAAAGTATTAGTCACTTTGTACATCCAATTAAATAAATCATTTCAAAAAAATTTTAAAATAAATAACAGCATCTGCTAAAGTTGATTGCAAATATAGTAAAGTATATCTTTGTATAAACTGATAAAACCATGGAAATATTTGATCTTGGGATTGCTTTTGTCTGGGAGTACGATACAGACTTTGTAAATCTCATTGAAGAAAAATTACAGGATTCCGGGTTAACAACTTATATCATCCGGGGACATAATGTTGCGGAAACAACTTCAAAAGTAAGGGATAAAAAATTATTCTTCAGATTTTATCTTGACAGAGCCTCCGATGCCGAATCTTCTTATGAAGAATTAGCAAGAATTCTTACAAGAAGAAAAAGTGTAATTATTAATCCATATAAAAAAGTGCAGCACGCAATTGATAAAGCAAGCATGCATCTTGAGTTTATAAGCGTTGGTTTAAATGTCCCTTACTCGATTATAATACCTCCCCGTAATGAATTTGAAGAAGTTAAATTAACAGTTGAAGATCTTTCAATTCTCGGAAGGCCCTTTATAATAAAACCATGTAATACAACAGGCGGAGGAGTTGGAGTTGTTACGGGAGCTGAATCTTTAAGAGAAGTTCTTGAAGAAAGGCATAGAAACTTGAATGATAAATATCTTATCCAGCAAAAAATTTACCCAACAATCCTTGATGAAAAAAGAGCATGGTTCAGATGCTTCTGGGCTTTTGGAAAACCAATTTCTGTCTGGTGGGATGATCAAACTCATATTTACGATGAGCTTGGTGAAGAAGAAATTTATTATTTCGATTTGAAAAAATTATTTCACAAGACCAGGACAATCGCTAAACTTACTGAACTCGATTTCTTCTCAACTGAAATTGTTTTGAACGATCAGGATGTTTTTGTTGTAATTGATTATGTTAATGATCAATGCGATATGCGGTTGAAATCAAAACACCCGGATGGTGTGCCAGATAATGTTGTTAACCAGATTATTAATAATATGAAAAATTATATTGTCAGGATTAAAAGGCAGGAATTAACTTTCTGAAAAGATGAAAAGGAGTACAATAATTTTTCTTTCGATTGTAATACTCTTGTTTGTCAGCTTCCTCTTCTATAAATATTTCATCAACATTTATGAAACAACTGTTGAAGTTGAACCGGAAAAACTTTTTGCAGATAATCAGTCATCTGTTATTATTTCTGTAATTCCTTTAAATGCTTTTGGATGGAAAGCTTTATTCAGAAGTTCATCTGCTGAGTTTGAAATTATTGAAGGCAAGTTTTTGGCAGAGATTCAACTTATTGATTCAGATCATGGTAAATTAATTTTAAAAGCTAAATCAGAAACGGGTAAGATCGTTGTAAAGATAAAATCTAAGTATTCCTTATTCCCTATGATAGTTGAAATCCCGGTTTATCCAAATTTCACCTGAGATTATTAAGTTTCATTTATAATGATTAATTTTCTATACAAGATGAAAAAATATTTTGCTCTACTTTTATTAATATCTTACTCTATAATTTTACCGCAAGGTTCCGCCGGTGATAAAGCTAAATATGAGTACCGTTATCTCATAGATATGCCTACTGCCGGAATTCTTGATAAAGGTTTTGTTAGTGTAGTTGCAGATATACTTCCTGCCGGAGTTTTAATTTCCAGGATTGAGGTTGGAGTCTTTGATAATATTTCTTTTGGAATTTCTTACGGGGGCAGTAATGTAATTGGTGCAGGTACACCTGATTGGTATAACCTTCCGGGAATAAATATCAGGTTCAGGATTGTAGATGAATCTGTAGTTATTCCATCAATAACTTTTGGTTTCGATTCACAAGGTAAAGGCGAATACTTTGATGAAGAAAACCGTTATGCATTTAAATCTCCTGGTTTCTTTACAGCCGTAAGCAAAAATTTTGAATTCCTTGGTTTCCTGAGTATTCATGGTTCAGCTAATTATTCTCTTGAAGGTGATGATGGAGATAATTTTATTAACGAAATTATTAAGCCGATAATTGACGACAAAGC
>CAYNUV010000566.1:0-2289 GCA_964400245.1 uncultured Ignavibacteriaceae bacterium | reverse complement strand
TACAAACATGATATTGACAAGTCATTTCATATTGAATTGCTTGAACTATGTAATAAAGCAAAATGTATGATGCTGATTAGTAGCTATGACAATGATTTATACAATGAAATGCTCTCACTTAAAAAGGGCTGGACTAAAACTGTTATCGATACAAATACTGCTGATACATCAGGGAAAAAATACGAAAGAAAAGAAGTGCTTTGGAAAAATCAGCAATTTGAAAAAGCTCTTAAGAACAACAGGACGCCAATTCGTTTGAGTGAGAAGGAGAAAAAGCAACATAAAATAAATCCTACCAGAAAATAAATTTTCTCATTCATCTTCTTTTTTCTTGACTGAAAACTGTTCGCATTCAATAATCCAGTTCACATTATTAAAAAGCTTGCTACTTGGATCTTGAATGATTATAAGATTTGCTATATCGAATTTACCTTTCCCTATCACTGGGAGAAGATATAAGTAATAATTCAGACAATGTTTTTGTGAAGTTTCCAGTTCATTACGTGTTAAATAAAATCTTTTTTCAAGGTTAGGAATAGCTTTAACTTCTATAAATCTTTCAGAAACATTTGAATTCTCACCTAGAGTAAAACTCTTTATATCATAACCTGCTGCAGCATCTCCTAAAGATTTATGTTCGATCCTTTCTGATAAGTCTTTTCGGGAAGATAATCTTGATTTCTCGTAGTTGACTACTTCTATTTCAGCCAATCTTCCAATTTCATCTTGTTCTTCAATTAATTTTTTAAGCACTTGAGGACTGATTGATCGTTCTTTTAAAAAGTTAATAAATATGGATGTGTATTTTTCTGTAATTTCATAATAGTTTTCTTGGGCATTGAAAGATATTAGTTCTAATTCTATAAATAGATTTCTGATATCACTAAAAAGTAGATTCTCTGAAATTTGAGGTTCGAAAATAAATTTGTCATTTATCATTGAGAATTTTTTTAAGTAATCCCAAATAAACAGATCTCTTTTGGAAAGGATCATCATCAACAAAAATTCTTTTATTTCATTTTCGGTAGGCCGTTTTATAAGAAACCTGGTCAGTTGAGAGGATGGCTCAATGTATCCGGATGGAATGCTTATTAAATTAATAGATAAAAGTAAATCAACACAATCTTCGAAGTTTTCTGCATCTTGTAAATATTGTTGTTTAAAATACTTAGCCTCTTTTTGATTAATCTTACCTAATAAATCAAAGAAAACCAGTATACTTTTTAAGTCAGTAGCAACGTTGCTCTTGTTCATTTATCTAATTTGAATGGAACAGTCTTTTATAAGCTTCCGCTTCATCTTGGTCATCAAACATATCTAGCGAATAGATGCTGTAATCATCATCTATAATATCATACATCTTTTTTGCTTTTCCCCTTAGATTATCCAGAATATCGAAATCAATTGTATTCTTGTATTGCAAGAAGTAATAGTTTGCCTCATAGAGTTCAGACCCACCGACTCTGTGTATTCTGTCTAAAGATTGCAAGTACTGAGCACAGTTATAAGAAAGATCATAGTATATAGCATCAAAACAGGTTTTATGTAATGAAATTGATTCTGCACATGCAGCAGGATTAGCAATTAAAACATTAAGGCCACTTGAATCATCTACAAATTCATTCCTGATTTTCTCCCGTGTTTCTTGCTCTACTATGTTTTCTCTATCAAATGGTGTTTCTCCAATAATTTTTTTGTTGTAAATCCCTCTTTGATTAAGATGTCTTTCAATTAATTTGATAGTCCCAATAAAGTTTGACCATACTACTATCTTTTTGTTTTCTTTCTGAAACTTGAGAATGAAATTGATTAAATATTCAAGTTTTGCCGGTAATTCAAACTGATCATAATTATAAATAACATGAGCTAGACTCTCTTCATCAGATAATACTTCTTCATCATAATCTAGTATGGTATTAGATAATAACTTAGTATAAGAAGCAGCTTGTCTTAATCGAATCATTCGTCCTTTAATTAATCTGTTAATCAGATCAATGTTTATTAAATAATCAGCTTTTGCAGAATTCTTTAATCTATAGAATAACGCATTATAAATTTTTTTCTCTTTTTCATTCATCTCTACTTGAATTGGAGGAAAAAAGTTTTGTTTTTTTAGGCCCAAATCCCTTTTTCGAACACGATAAAAAAATGGCCCTATCCTTTCATCCAATATTTTTTTTGCTTCCTCGTTTGCCCTCTGGGATTCAAGTCTTTTTAATTTGAATTTTTCCTCACTAGTTATTAAGTTTTTTCGCGGCCAAAGAAACTCAAATAAATTAAACAGATCTT
>CAYNUV010000565.1:0-2298 GCA_964400245.1 uncultured Ignavibacteriaceae bacterium | reverse complement strand
AACTTGCAAACATAAGACACTATTATCCAGATTTTATTGCAAAGCTATCAGATGATACTTATTGGCTAATTGAAACTAAAGGAAGAGAGGATATAGAAGTTCAATTAAAAGATTCTGCAGCAATTTTATGGTGTGAGAATGCAACACTCTTAACAGGCAAGCAATGGAAATACCTTAAAGTTCCACAGAAAGAGTTTGAACAACTTCGACCTTCCGACTTTGAGGAATTGAATTCAGCTTTATTTAAATAAGAGCATTTTCAATGAGTAGTTGGAAAAATTTAAGTGAAGATAAATTCAATGAACTTCTTTCATATTCAAAGCAAATCTTTAGAGAAAAGTTTAAAAGTATAGAGTATATAACTTTTGTAAGTGCTATTGAAAATAGATTTGGGAAAGATATAGGATTTCCTATAATTGATTTACTTTGGAAAAGAGTTCACGAGGATATAAAGTTAAATCAGCTCTTTGGTTTTGACTATGATATGCTTGAAAAAGAAATTGATGAAAAAATACTATTGTCAGATAAAGTTGCTGCAATAAATAATGAGCTTAACAAAATTGAAAATATTATTAATGTTTTAGATTTATTCAATCAGCAATACAAGCGAATTATAATTGATGAAAGAATACCTAAGGATATGCCTGATGATAAGGAATTCATTGATTATATTCTTGAACAAATAAATGATGATTTTCTAAACGAAATAATTGAATTTGTAACAAAACAAATGTTAAATGAACATATGGATGAAATGGATTGTGTTGAAATGATCCGCCGTGATTTCATTTCATATAAAGAAAGTTTACAACAACTTATTAGACAAACTAAATTAAATGAAAGTGAAACTTATCCACTATTCAATTTTGATTTTGAGAAAGTAAGAGAATATGCAAACAAACTTGAAGTAGATAAAGCAATTTTATATTACGAATATGTATTAAAAGAATTCGATAGGGAAAGAAGAGAAAATTATTTTCTATATATGACTGATGATGATATTAAATATTTTAGTGAAGAAATAATGAAACCACCGGATGAATTTGGTGGCGTAGATTTAAGACTGGCTGGAATTGGAGCAACTAAAGAAAGTAAGATTAAAAATTTTGCAATAAATATTAATAATGAAATTAAATTTATTACCAGACATAAAAATCTTTATACTCAAACTCAGAAAGAAAATATATCAACCGATACTGAATTAAATAATGAATATGATACGAAATATGAAAAATTTAAAGATTTGTGCAAGTTAAAAAAATTAGTAATAGGTAGAACTATACCAAATCCTGTTCTATATGCAATTGCAAAAGAAAGTGGGATTGAAGTTGGAAAACCAGAAGAATTTAAAGCTGGGAACAAAGGTTATCATCAGGCAAGAGAATATGCATCAAGAGCAAAATATAAACGTAAAAAATCTTCAGGTGAATAAAAAAATGTTTATTAGATAAATTAACTTAATTAACTGCTGTGTTAAAATAGTTAAGCACTAAAAGCAAAATTAAGTTTGAGATCGTCGATATTCGAGTAATTGTTACTTGAGCATTGATGGTCTTAATGCCGTGTTAAAAACTCGAATATCGACAATTTGAGTAACAGTTAGCACGGCATTTTTATTTAATAACTATTAAAACAGGTATGAATTAAATGGAAGAATTAGCAGCCCTAAATTTCAATGTTCGGGAAACCCTCTGGAAGTTAGAGGAAATTAGAGAAAAAATTAAGAAACTAAATGCTGAACAAGAAACAGAAAAAGAATTGAAAAAGTTATTTACTGAACATATAAATAATTGTACCTCAAGCTTATTAGTGATTAATGATTTTCTTAATGAAATAGAAAACTGTGTAAATGAATATGAAGTTGTAATAGCATTGAATAATCAAAAAGTAAGTTAAGTGAAAAAGAAAGATTCTAATACAAATAAAAGTTTAGCAAAACAAATTGCGGATTTGTTGGCTGTTCAATTATTAGGTACTATAATTTCAATTACGCTCAAAGAAGCCGCAGATGAATATTTGGAATATTTAAAACTTAATAGGGCACCAAAAACTTTTGCCGGAGCAAAAACATTCGTAAGACATCTATTCAAGTTTTTTTCAGTTATCAGAAAAGTAGAAACAATTAAACAAAAGGATATGCAATCTTTTCTTTTTAGTTTGCGAAAAAATGCACCCAAAGCAACGGAAAACTATTACAGAATAGGTAGAACTTTTTTTAACTGGCTGATCAAACAAAATTATATTCGTCAAAATCCTTTTATTGGAATTGAACTACCCAAAAGACAAATAACCAAACCT
>CAYNUV010000564.1:0-2299 GCA_964400245.1 uncultured Ignavibacteriaceae bacterium | reverse complement strand
TTCTCTTATTTGATAATTTGCTAAATAAATAAATTAGTAGTAAAATTAAAAAACATATCTAAATAATTGGAGTCTTTATGGAAGCAATCACAGGGGTATCTTTAATCGTCATAATATTAGTATTCATTTTATTAATCACCATTCTATACTTTGTTCCGGTACGGCTGTATATAGCAGCAATTTCATCTAATGTAAAAATTAGAATCTTCAAGGATTTGATTGGGATGAGATTGAGAAGAGTACCGCCAAGTATAATAGTTGATAGTATGATCAATGCTTCAAAAGCCGGGCTTGAAGTACCACAGGGAAAATTTGAAGCACATTTTCTTGCCGGAGGTAATATTAAAAAAGTTGTAGCAGCATTAATTTCAGCAGATAAAGCAAACATAAGTTTACCTTTTGAGAGAGCCGCGGCAATTGATCTTGCTGGCAGAGATGTTCTTGAAGCGGTTAAAATGTCCGTAATACCTAAAGTCATTGAAACACCCATGGTAGCGGCAGTAGCTAAAGATGGTATTCAATTAAAAGCAATAGCAAGAATTACTGTTAGAGCAAATATTGATCGTCTTGTTGGAGGAGCCGGAGAAGCAACTATACTTGCCCGTGTTGGTGAAGGAATAGTCTCAACAATCGGTTCAAGTGCCAGCCACAAAGAAGTTCTTGAAAATCCTGATAAAATTTCCAAGAGTGTACTCGCAAAAGGCTTGGATTCAGGAACTGCATTTGAAATACTTTCAATTGATATTGCCGATGTTGATGTTGGTGAAAATATTGGTGCTAAATTACAAACAGACCAGGCTGAAGCTGATCTTAAAATTGCGAGAGCAAAAGCTGAAGAAAGACGAGCAGCAGCAGTAGCACTTGAACAAGAAATGGTTGCGGAAGTTTCAAGACAAAGAGCAAGAGTTGTTGAGGCAGAAGCAGAAGTTCCCCGTGCAATGGCTGAAGCTTTCAGATCAGGTAACTTAGGAATTATGGATTATTACAAAATGAAGAACATTCAATCTGACACAGATATGAGAGAATCTATTGCGAAACCTGAAAAAAAGAAAGAGGATTCTAATTAATAATGGATGATTTTTTTCAATACCTTATATACTTATTTATAATAATAAGTTTTCTCAGTTCTCTATTCAGGAAAAAAGATAAAACTCAAACTAAGACAGGTACACAAACTTATAAAACACCTGTTGAAACAAAACCTCAACCAAAATCTTCTCCTCAGGGGGAATATGATATCCTGAGAGAAATAGAAAGTTTGTTTAAGACTGGGTCTTCACAACAATCTCAGAAGAAGGAAGAAACTTATAAAGAAGAGGATTTTGAAATAGTTTCTGAACATATTAAAACTGACAGTTGGCATGAAAAAACTCAATCAGAGCATAGAACAACTATCTCGGAACATATACCTGAAAACTGGGAAACAAAAAAAAGAAAAGTTGAAGAGAGCAGGAAAGCTGTTAATGAAAAAATAATTAAACAGGCTGAATTGTTTGAAAAAAATCTAAGACAAAGAAGTAAAGGTAAAGTTGATTTGGGTAATACAGTTAGACAAAAATTAAGAAACCCGGCATCATTAAAAGATTACATCATAATCTCAGAAATTATAGGCAAGCCAAAAGCATTTCAGGAATGATCCAGAAAAAATATAAGCTTAAAAGAATTAATGAAACGGGCTTTAATAAACCAATTGTTGATGAAGCCCGTTTTGTAATTAATTATAAGAATGAATTGAATCCTGCCCAATATGAAGCAGCTTCTGCAGTTGATGGTGCATATTTAATTATTGCAGGGGCAGGAACCGGAAAAACCAGGACACTCGTTTATAGGGTTGCAAGATTAGTTGAGCTTGGCTATGATCCTCAATCAATTCTTCTTCTTACTTTTACGCGTAAAGCTGCAAATGAAATGATGAACCGTGCAGCAATCTTGCTTGATAACCGATGTTCTAAAATTCTTGGCGGCACATTTCATTCTTTTGCCAATTCTGTTTTAAGAAAATATTCCAAAGCTGTAAATCTTGATTCATCATTTACAATTCTTGACCAGGGAGATACTGTAGATGTAATAAATCTTATTCGTTCACAAAGCGGACTCGTTTCAAAAGAAAAAAGATTCCCGAAGAAAGAAACTTTGGGAAAAGTCTACAGCTTAAGTGTAAACACGGGAAGAAAGGTTGAAGAGATAATCGAAGAAGATTATCAACACTTTGTTGAACATCTTGATAAAATTCTTGACATAAAAAAAATCTTTACAGAATATAAAAAAAGAAATAATCTTCTTGATTATGATGATCTTC
>CAYNUV010000563.1:0-2300 GCA_964400245.1 uncultured Ignavibacteriaceae bacterium | reverse complement strand
GTACTACTGTTGAAAAGTTAATTGAAGATAATTTAATATCAATAAACAATTTAAAAAATAATTACTAAAAAAGGAGGCTAATATGACAGAGAACGAGTATAAAATAATTAACAAGTTTATAATGGAGAGTTTAGAAAAAGAAAATCCTTTTACAACAACTTCTACAAAACTATTAACTATGTTAAGAGGCGAATTAAATTTTAAAGGGAATAATGAATTTTATGAAAGTCTTTTGAAACACATCAAAGAATCCAAACCACCATATAATGTGAAAGGATTTTATAAAACAGAAGATGATACAACTATAGATATTCAGTTTTACAAATAGTAATAAAAACGTATAACATCTTTAATAAGTAAAAAGTCAATAGAGCAATAAAAAATAATATACGGTGATTCGATCTAATGAGCAGAGTTCTTTGAAAAATTGATCTTCCACATCAAAATATTTTTTTAATTACTTAAATTTATTTTTATGCAAATCTCAAACATCCCTTTCGGCACAACAGACTGGAATTCAATAGAACCTACAGAACATACAGGCGAGAAAGGTAAAGCTTTCTGGCGGACAAAAACTTTCGGATCAATAAGAGTAAGACTTGTGGAGTACACTCCCGGTTATATCTCAAATCATTGGTGTTCCAAAGGGCATATACTTTTTTGTCTTGAAGGAGAGCTGCATACAGAGTTAAAAGATGGACGCAAATTTATTTTAAAGCCGTGTATGAGCTACCAGGTAGCAGATAATGCAGAAGCACATAAATCAAGTACAAGTGTTGGGGCAAAACTTTTTATTGTTGATTAAATCTAAGAACAAAATTCCACTCTTTACAAAGATGTTTTAATTTCTGATCTTTGAGGTTAAAATGGGAAACCTTTAAGGTTCGCCGATTTAAATTCTTGCAGTATAAACTTTTCCATTTAAAAAAAATTAGAAACTTATAAATAACAGGAGGTTTCAAAATGGAAAACATAAGTATAATTATTGGTGTACTTACATTACTCGGCGGTTATTTTGGTATTCCAAAACTAATCGAAGCAGGATTACGGCAGATGCAGATAATAAGGATAAGAAAGAAAGCTGAAAAACTGGGTGCTAAAATTATTGTTGATAAGGATAAGAAATCAATACGTGATGTACTCTTATTTGAGGAAGTGAAAAACCTTTTATTCAAAGCCAAAGATTCAATGAAGAATAAAGAATTTTTACAGAAACAATTAGATGTTATTATCCTCGAATTATATGAATCCGGAATGTATGATGATATTCAGGAACTAAGAATAAAATTTCAGGATTATTTCGAGTTCAGTGCGGAGAGCTGGGCAAATATTGCTATTTCCAATATGAATCTTTATCGTTTTGATGGGATGAATGAATTTCATGATAATTCAATCTCAGCCAGTATAGAATCAAATAAAAGGCGTGCAAATTATGGCATTCCAAAAGCAGTTATTCTGATTATATCTATGATAGATTTTGAAAGGAAAAGACAGGTAAATAAAGATGATCTGAAAAAAATGATAAATGAAATTATTTCAGGAGATGATACATTGGTCTCATATGAAACCTTTGACTACCTTACCCGTACAAAAAATATAGGTGAATGGGATAAATATATCAATCATCTTTTCACTCTTTTCCCGGAAGAAATGATTGAAATGGAAAAAAGGTATAGCAAACATTATCCTGTTAGTGTTGCTCAATGATATTCAGAAAATAAAAAAGCCTGCACATATTTCAGAGCAGGCTTAATTTTAACCTTCAAGGTTAAAGTAGTGTAAGCAATGTGCTAACCTTGAAGGTTAGTCAAATCTTTTATTGTCGTGTAAATTCAATGTGCATTGATTTGAATTCTTTGCCTTCATTCAACATGAACATTTCCATTATATGATGATTCTCATCAACAATCTGCATAGTCTCTCTGAAAGGTTCTTCTGTTTTCTTCATAGGATCAACATAAGTTCCTTCCATTTCAACCATCTTTGTTCCTTCATTATATTTACCTTTACAAATCATCATACCTGTTCCCAAATTATCAATCCAGGTTGAATAAAATTCTTTTGTAGCATTATCAAAAGCCAAAAGATTCATCCCTTCCATCTGCATTCCCATAAAATCACCCGTGGTGGTTGATTTCTGGTATCTTCCTCCGAGAATCATTTCATTAGTAGTAGTTCCTTCACTAACCATCGGTTCAGTTTCAGGAGCCATCCACATTGTTATTTTGCCTTTCCATGTACCATCTGATTTTGCAAGCATCTCATGTGTCTCACCTGGCGTCATATACTCCATCCAGGCT
>CAYNUV010000562.1:0-2318 GCA_964400245.1 uncultured Ignavibacteriaceae bacterium | reverse complement strand
CCAGTCATCATATTCTCCTGCTTCATCCTGGATAATGTTATCATTATCAGCACAAAATTCATTTATAACTAAATTATTTAATGTAACCGGGGAACTTAAATCGATTGATTTGTGTCGTGGATACAAAACACTATTCTGGTTCACATCTTTTACAAAAATCCTGAATGATCCCGAATTCTCTTCTCCCAAAGGTGGAATTACACCAACCCATCTGTCTGCTTCTTCAACTATTTTTGTTGGAGAAATTGGTTGGAAAGTCATAGGATAAATTTCTTCTGTTCCTGAACCTGTTGGAGTAAAATGAATAGCCACTTCATTCATTCCTGCCTGACTGAAAGCCGCAACTGTTACAAAAATTGAATCATCAGCTAAAGGTATTTCAGGAGTCCATTTAATATCATAAACAATTGGTGCTGTATTTGGAATAACACTTAATTGTGCCGGCAAACTATTATACCGCTGATTGACAAATTGCTTCAATCCTTTTTTTACATGCTGGTTTGAATAACCTGATGCAGAATATGATTGGTGGAAATCATCTATTGTAAATTCGTAATCTTTAGTGCGAAAAGTATCTGCTTCAGCATAAAGGGTAATGAGATTCTTAATGCTGTCAATCCTGTTTTCCCAAAGATTTAATTTAAAAACATTTTCCCTGTAGAATTGAAGGAAGTGTGTATAAAGATTTCTGTACTGTGCGTTTGCCATTAATCTTGTTGCAAGAGGACGTGGGCCTGAAGCAACCATTGGAAAATTATATGGGTTTGCATTCGCCCAATCAATATCAAACCAGTCTATTCCATAAGTATTATCATAGTCGTAAGGAATCCAATGGAATTTATCTTCAGCCGGATTGTGGTAGAGGTAATAGTTATTCATTAATGACCAATAATCATCCCAGCTGCCTGTAAGAATATTCATAGCAAAATATTTTAATACTTCGGGAACAGCTAATACTTTTTCAAGTGAATCAGTAAAAAGATTAAACGGAGTATTGTTAATTATTTTTATAAGCCTGGCAAGCTGTGAAAAATCGTTTGTCTCTTCGTTTGTTGTAAGTTCATAAACAGGCCTTCCACCCGCATCAATCTGGTAGTTAGATGGATCGTCTCCAAGATAAACAAGATCAGCAGGATACAAACACTTCCACAGATTTCCAGAAGGGTCTTCAAAATTCTTTTCAAGAAATTCATCATCAATATGTTCAACGGAAATGTACAAACCATAATATTGTCCATTGATGTAAACCTCAGTATGAATTGCCCTGGGCGCTGCCAAACCGATATCTTTATATAAATCGAAACAAAGTTTGCTGCGGATTATTGAGGGATCGTTGTGTTCACCATTAAGATTAAGTTTATCTACATCATAGAATTCTCTTCCACTAACAAAAGTATTAAATGAAATTTTAAATGATTTCTTTTGTGAATCTCTCGAAGTATTACCTTTTAAACGAAAACCAATTGAATCTACCGATTCGTTTATAAAACTGTTGGTAAAATGCACAGAAGCAAAATGTTCGGAATCACTTTGAACATTATTATAAATCCATTCGAGTGAAGCAGGATCAATTGTGATATCAATTCTTGCAACAGAAGTATCTGAATAAAGTTTCCAGCTTTCATCATTATTTTGAGCGAATGTGCAGGTTAATAAAAGAGGAAGGAACAACGATATAATTACATTTCTCATAAAATTCAAAACAAAAAAAATAATCTACAAGAATCTATAGTAAAAATTTAAAATAAGAAAGGCGTCGTAAATGACGCCTTTTCGGAAATCAATATTAAATCTTAGTTGCGCGGTTTTGCTTCATTAACTACGATATTTCTGCCTTTTAATTCCGAGTTATTCAATGCCGAAATGGCATTTTTTGCATCTGTGGAATTCTCCATTTCTACAAACCCGAAACCTCTTGATCTGCCGGTTTCGCGATCTTTTACAACCTTAGCTGAAACAACTGGACCGTGTTCTTCAAAAGCAGTTTGTAAAATTTTGTCATCTACAGACCAGGGGAGTGATCCCACAAATAATTTAGTAGCCAAAAGAACCTCTAAAAAATAATGATAAAAAAATCCGGCTAATTCCGGATAAATAAAATTACAAATATTTGTTGTTTTAACCTAATACTTTTTAAATAACTTATACTGGAAATCACCAATAATCCCAGTATTAAATCAATTTTCAAAGCAAATGCTTTCGGTATCATCAGCATATTTGCCATAACACTTCATTCTTTTATATCCATATTTTCCATAGAGCTTTACAGCTTCAGGTTGTCTTATTCCTGTTTCCAATACTATACTTTTATAATTTTT
>CAYNUV010000561.1:0-2322 GCA_964400245.1 uncultured Ignavibacteriaceae bacterium | reverse complement strand
GTATTATAATGCAAAATCTCTTGCCGATCAGAATGCGGCAATTTTAATTGAAGATCATTTGTTGAAAGATAAACTGCAGGAGGTTCTATCATCAATTCTTTTTGATGATAAAAAATTGAATGAGTTAAGTATGAACGCAAAAAGAATAAGCAAGCCTGATGCTGCAGAAATAATTGCTCAAAGTGCAATAAAACTGTCTGAAGCATAATGGCAGCAGAACAAGGAAATAAAAAGATCTATAAATACAATGTGTCTTTTTATTACCAGTCAACAATAATTTACTTTATTGTTTTTGTTCTTTATATGTTGATAAGAGGAGAGTTTGTTGAAGGCTCTTTCAAATTAATTACAAAAGATCCAATCATTTATTTGTTTGGAGTAATTGTTGTCTCTTCGATATTCAGTCTTCTCTACAATGTTTATAAGAACAGGCTTCTTGAAATATCTGAAAATGAAATTTCATTTGTTAACAGGTTCAGGAGTAAATCATTCAGGATCAGTGATATAAAATGGATAAGGATTTCGAGAAAAAGAAAACCATCAAAGAAAAGTCTTTTAAGATTAGTCAGCATAAAATTAAACAATAGGAGAAGGCCAATAGTTCTAAGGCCATCAGATTATGAAAATTCTGATGAGCTGTTAACATTCTTTAATGAAATGAAAACCCGTATAGAGACAAAATAGATGTTTAAAACTATAAAAAGAGTTCACTTTGTTGGAATTGGTGGTATTGGAATGAGTGGGATTGCTGAAATTCTTCTTAACCAGGGATTTGAAATAACAGGGTCAGACAGATCTTTATCTGAGGTAACAAAACGGTTGAGTGATCTTGGAATAAAAATATATGAAGGGCATTCTGCAGAAAATGTTCATGATACTGATGTGCTTGTTTATTCTTCTGCAGTAACACCGGATAACCCGGAGGTTCAGGAAGCTATATCTAAAAAGGTTCCTGTTATAAAACGTTCAGAAATGCTTGCTGAAACTATGAGATTGAAATATGGAATCGGCATAGCAGGAACTCATGGAAAAACAACAACGACTTCAATGGTTGGATTAACATTAACTGAAGGAGGAATTGATCCTACAATTATTGTTGGTGGTAAGTTAAGCGGACTTGGTGGAACAAATGCGCGCCTTGGTAATGGCGAATTTATTGTTGTTGAAGCTGATGAGTTTGACAGAACTTTTCTGAAACTTACTCCTGTTATTGCAGCAATTACAACTTTGGAAAGCGAACACCTTGATACTTACAAAGACCTTGATGATATCAAATCTGCTTTCATAGAATTTGCTAACAAAGTTCCTTTTTATGGATTTGTGATTATTTGTCTTGATGAACCTGCTCTCCAGGATATTCTTCCGAAGATTAATAAAAAAGTTTTTACTTATGGATTAACTACCCAGGCGGATATAAGAGCTGTTGATATTTCTCATGAAAAATTCTCAAGCACATTTACTGTTAAGTATAAAGAGAAGGAGCTTGGAAAAATTAATTTGAAAATTCCTGGTGTCCATAATGTTAAAAATTCACTTGTTGCAGTTTGTATTGCTACTGAACTTGGAATTGAATTCAAAACAATAAAAAAAGCGCTTGAATCTTTTACAGGTGTTTACAGAAGATTTGAAGTTAAATACAATAAAGAGCTTATGGTTGTTGATGATTATGCACATCATCCTACGGAAACGAGTGCAACTCTTGCCGGAATAAGAGCTGGTTGGGATAACAGGCTTGTTGCAGTTTTTCAGCCTCATCTTTACAGCAGGACAAAGGATTTTTTCCAGGAATTCGGCAGATCATTCCTGAATACAGATGTTTTTATTTGTACAGATATTTATCCGGCAAGAGAAGTTCCTATTGAAGGTGTAACCGGCGAATTGATTTCGAATGCGACAAAAGACTTTGGACATAAAAATGTAGTCTATGTTAAAGATAAAAATGATGTATCGAAAGTTTTATACGATCTGAAAAAAGATGGAGATATAATAATAACAATGGGTGCTGGCGATATCTGGAAGTATGGAGAAAAATTTATTGAAATGCTGAAGAACTGATTATGGAAAGAGAAACAAAAATAAAAATTATTGGTACGGCGGTATTTATTATTCTTTTACTTGGAACAGCTTATTTGATTTATCAGACAAACAGAGTTGAGAAGAATGAGATTATAGAATCAATTAAGGTTATAGGTAATAATCTTTTAAATGAAAATGATTATCTCATTTTTACAAGATTAAATGATCTTTCAAAAGATAAAGAATTATCTCTGCCAATTATAAAAAGCAGGTTTGAGAAACATCCTTATATAATGATAGCTGATG
>CAYNUV010000560.1:0-2323 GCA_964400245.1 uncultured Ignavibacteriaceae bacterium | reverse complement strand
TAAAAGCAATCAGCCATACTGCATTCGATATAACCTGAAGTAATAACAATTCAGGGATATAAACCGGGAAAGAAGACCCCTTGTCAAAAACAACATCGGCAGGGAGGCTATCAACTACTCCTAAATTTCTAAAGCCAGAAAGTGTTAAGAAAATACCCAGCATAAAAACTATTGAGGTAAGAAAAATTCCAGACCTGTTTTTGTGAATATAGTGGGGTAAGAAATTAAGGATTACCAGAAAAATTCCTTCTTCATGTATTAATAACCCGATAACACTTAGTAACCAGAGCCATTTGTAATTTTCAAATTTCTTATCAATAATCACTTCTAAGAGTAAATAAATATACCATAAGAATATTAATTGAAAGGGCGCATAGAATCTTGCAAATCTTGATATTTCAATTTCCCATATTGAAAATGTAAATAAAAAAGCCGCAAACAATGCAAACGATTTGTTCGTTAGTTTTTTGGCTATTAAAAAGACAAAAGGTATGGACAATACATTACAAATAACGGGGATGATTCTAAGAGCAGCTACATCATTAACTCCCAACAGAATCAAACCCGCTGAAAGATACTGATATAAGATTCCTCTTGCGTAATACCCCCCGGATGCGAATTCCGGCAAGCCTCTCTCTAAAATATTTTTTACCGATTTTATTATATAATATTCATCGGCGGCATTAAACCCATACTTATCAAATCCTATTAATCGGAATATTGCACCAGTTATGATTAATATAAAAAGAAGAATCAGGTGGGGATCTTTTTTATAAAGCGATGTATTCATTTATTAAAAACCTTTTAACTATTTTTCATAACTTAAAAGATATTCTTCAACTTAATCTTTTGAATAATGCAGCAATCTCTCTTCAGAGCATTTATAGGATAAAAACTGGAAAATTAATTTACTGAGGCAACCAACTCTTTAAGTTCATTGGTTAATTTTACCAGGTTGAAATCGGTCTCGATTTTTAACCTCGCATTTTTTACAATGTCACATAACCGGTTACCCGATATATTCAATACTTCTTCAATTTTTTTTGCTAAATCCAGAGGATCGTCCGGGTTGACAAGAAACCCATTGGTATTATCATTAATCAATTCAGGAATACCGCTAGTTCTTGTTGTTATAACCGGAAGCCCGATTGACATTGCCTCCATTATTGCTACAGGAATGCCATCCTGGGTTTTTTTATTAGTATCAAACTTAGCCGCGAGAACAAACAAGTCTGAAGAATACAAAAGATTTTTTACTTCTTCCGGAGAACAATAGTCCCTGAATTCGACAGAATGTTGAATCCCAAAATTATTGGATAAATTAATCAGCAGGTCTTTATCAGGACCAAAACCTACAATTATTAATTTATGTTTTATGTTCTTTTTGTGCAGCTCAGAACAAGCTTTAATTAAAGTATCAAACCCTTTCATTGGGGTCAATCTTCCTACTGATAAAACCGTGGGGATGCTGCTTTTCCTATCGAGAACAGGTTTAAATTCATACTTTTCAACAGGCATTCCACAATGATGAACAATAAATTTTGATATATCAATATCCCGATCTCTTTTCGTGATAAATTCAATATTGTAATTTGAAATGGAAAGTATTTTATAAGCCAACTCTACTTTTAAACGAAATAAATTAGGCCTGAGAAAAACGTCAACTGCGTGCATCTTTATTATGTAAGGTGTTTTAAATAAAATATTATTAAAAACCGCAGGATTTGCTTTAGCATTGGCAAAGTGAACAATTACTATATCAGGATTGAAACTTTTAATTTTACCTACACTAGAAACGAATAATGCTAAATCTTTCAGAACCTGCAGTTTGCCTC
Organism: uncultured Ignavibacteriaceae bacterium; assembly: GCA_964400245.1. Classification (GTDB taxonomy): domain Bacteria; phylum Bacteroidota; class Ignavibacteria; order Ignavibacteriales; family Ignavibacteriaceae; genus RBG-16-34-14. The sequence goes on along the minus strand of CAYNUV010000560.1, from coordinate 488 downwards.
TTAAACCTTTAGTGTCATTTAAAAAATCTTTCCAGATTTCTTTTAGTACCCTATAGAAAATTTTAAGATTCCTTACCGGATTTTTAAAAATTTTGACAAGAAAAAATTTATCCCGGTACTCAGTATTTTTAACTAATAAATAATTTTCAGGCACAACAAACGAAGGCTTTTTGTTCCTTGAAAAAACTTTTACAGAAAAACCTTCCTGCATTAACTGTATAATTTCATGATGAACCCAGGTTTCACTTTTGGAAGGAAAATCAGCAACAAAATACGCAATCCTATTTACCATGTAGTTTTTGACTAATTTCTAATTATATATTAAAATAAATACCAATTATTCCTGTTACCAGCATAACAACATGTTACTTACTCAAGTTGACAGCTTGTTTTGGTAAACCGTTAAAACGGTTATAATTAAATTTTTTCTTAGTTAGCCCACGACTTAAGAGCCTGTGTGAGAATAAGAATATTGATGGTAGCCGCAG
>CAYNUV010000559.1:0-2324 GCA_964400245.1 uncultured Ignavibacteriaceae bacterium | reverse complement strand
AAATAGAATTCCAATCTGCATATCGGTTAAATGATAATCTTTATAACCAAGCAAAGCAAATATTCCAAAGATATTGGACATTGAAAAAGTAATTATAAAGAACACAATAATTACAATTCCAATAGCAGGTCTTTTTAAGACATCACTGAAAGATTTAAAACTAAAAAAAGAATGTGAACGCTTAATTGATTTTTCTTTTAAACTTTCCGGAAGAACAAGCCAGGTTACAAGAAAAGCGATAAAAGAAAAAGATGCCCCTGTATAACCGATAACTGCAATTCCATATTTGGAAAGAAAACCTCCGATCAATGGACCAAAAACAAAACCTAAAGCAAAGGCAGCTCCAATTAATCCCATTCCTCTTGATCTGTTTTCTTTTGTTGTAATATCTGCAATGTAAGCTTGTGCAACAGAGATGCTGCTTCCACCTAATCCTGCAATTATTCTTGAAATAAATAAGATAAGGTAAGAACCGGCGAAAGAAAAAATTAAGTAGCTCAAGCTTGAAAGCAGAAGACAAAAAACAATTATAGGCTTCCTCCCCTTTTTATCTGAAAGAGAACCAAAGAATGGATTAAAGATGAATTGTACAAAAGAAAAAACAGCAACAAGAAGTCCTATCTGCAAATCGGATGAGTGAAAATTTCTAACTGCAATTGTAGGAAGTATGGGAATTAATATTCCAAATCCTATGAGGTCTATAAAAACAGCAAAGAAAATTAATACTAAAGAGGATTTATTTTTCAAGCGGGTTTATCCAGTTCAGTTATTACAGCATCAGCAAATTCTGCTGTACCTATAAAGTTTTGCGGATTAATATCTTTCGTAACTTTTTTACCATCTGCAATAACATTAGAAATTGCTTTTTCAAGTTTCACAGAAGCCTTTACTTCACCAACATATTCCAGCATCATAACTGAAGCGAGCATAAGTGCAGCGGGGTTTGCTATATTTTGTCCTGCAATGTCAGGTGCCGATCCATGTACCGCTTCAAACAAAGCAACACCATCACCAATGTTTGCACCGGGAGCCATTCCTAAACCACCAACAAGCCCTGATGCAAGATCAGAAAGAATGTCACCAAAAAGGTTTGTTGTAACAATACAATCAAACTGGTATGGATTCATTACCATCTGCATTGCCATGTTATCCACTATCTTATTATCAAATTGAACTTCCGGAAATTCTTTTGCTACTTCTTCGCCCACATCAAGAAATAATCCGCCTGTATATTTCAAAATATTTGCTTTGTGAACAAGAGTTATTTTTTTTCTTTTATGCTTTTTTGCGTAATTAAAAGCATACCGGATAATTCTTTCTGATCCGCGTTTTGTAATTATACCTATTGTTTCTGCTGCAGAACGGCTGCTGTCTATATAATGTTCAATGCCTGAATAAAATTCTTCTGTGTTTTCTCGGAAAATAATTAAATCAATATGATCAAAGTATAAACTCTTTATTCCTTTAAATGTTTTTGCAGGACGCTGGTTAACATAAAGTTCAAACTCTTTTCTCAATGCGACGTTAACACTTCTGAATCCTTTTCCGATAGGAGTTGTCAGGGGACCTTTTAATGCAACCTTGTTTTTATCAATTGAATCAATAACTTCCTGCGGTAACGGATCATGATATTTTTCCAATGCGGTTACTCCAGCTTCCACAACATCCCAGTCTATTTTTACTCCCGTATGCTCGAGCACTTTTGTTGTAGCTTTTGTTATTTCCGGCCCGATTCCATCACCTGGAATTAATGTAATTCTGTAGGACAAATACTTCTCCTCAAATAAAATTTAGTTAAGAATGTTTCAAATATAAGAAGATTATGATTAAGGAGGTGAGAAGGCAAAGGGCAAAAGTCATTCAATTGAATCAGGAATTTCTTTAAGTAATATTTTCAAATTAATTACGGGAAAATCAAATCCTCTCGGTTCTATATCTGTAATCAGAATTGGTTTTTCTTTATAAAGAATAATCTTATCTGTGTACTTCTTCATAATTTCATTTGTATCATCAAAAGCCTGCTTCATATTTTTTAAATCAGAATCAGACAAATATTTTTCTATCGAATTTTTATAATTTTCCAAACCTGCGAGGTTTTCAAAACCTCGCAGGTTTTTTGTTTGAAGTAATGGAAGAATAACATATTCATCTCCTTTATCAGTTTCTCCTTTGTAAACGTATGTTGGAATGTATGAAACACCTGAGATATAAATTGCTGTGCTTTTTAAGTTTTTTGTTATTTCTATATTCAGAATTACACCGGCATCTTTATATCTATCTCTTTGGTTGGAAATAAAATTGCCGAGCGAATATGCAACAAAACC
>CAYNUV010000558.1:0-2325 GCA_964400245.1 uncultured Ignavibacteriaceae bacterium | reverse complement strand
ATATGCCGTATATTATTTTTGTTCAGCCGGCAAAAGGAAGAGTTGATTGGGCAACTTTATCTGACAGGCAGGATGAACAGCTTGGAGAAGAAGGAAGCAAGTTGTTGGACCGCATGATGGCAATCACTCAAAAATTTGAACATAAAGATGGTATGATGAGACCCGATCTTTTTTATTCACAAAAAAATCAAGAAGTATTAGCGAAATAATTTGTAAAGTAGAGCGGCCAGCCTGGTCGCTCTATAAACTTATAATTAATACATCCAATCGGATTATCATTATCCCAAAACGAGTGTTAAGCTGAATGAAATTAATCGTTTTACAAATGCTGCATCTCAATGGCTTAGCGGCAGCAAGCAGCAGGATGATATGACTTTTATAGTATTTAAAGTGAAATAATGGAGAGGCAAAATTTATAAACAAATTTTTAGTTAAAATCTCTTTCCATTTACTTTATGTTTTAATAAATTAGCTAAACAAAATTCTACTACAAAGATATTATGAAATTAAAAGAACCTTTATTTGATTATGTTGATAAGGATATTGAATATGTATTAATTAATGGAGATGCTTTAAAACAACTAGATAAAATTGGAGATAAGAAATTTGATCTAATTATAACCTCTCCTCCTTATAACCTTGGTAAAGAGTACGAAAATAAAAAATCAATTGAGGATTATTTGCAAAATCAAAAGCAGATAATTGAAAAACTAATTGATGTCCTATCTGATAAAGGTAGTATTTGTTGGGAAGTTGGAAATTATGTACAAAAAGGTGAGATATTTCCACTAGATATTTTCTATTATAATATTTTTAAAAACTATAAACTAAAGTTAAGAAATAGAATTATCTGGCATTTCGGACATGGTTTGCATGCTTCCAACAGGTTTTCGGGAAGATACGAGACCATATTATGGTTTACTAAATCTGATAAATATATTTTTAATTTAGATGAAGTTAGGATCCCTTCAAAATATCCGGGGAAAAGACATTTCAAGGGGCCTAATAAAGGCAAACCTTCTGGAAACCCTAATGGTAAAAATCCTTCTGATATTTGGGAAATAGTTAAGACTGATTGGAAAAACGAATTATGGAACATTCCTAATGTTAAGAGTAATCATCCTGAAAAAACCATGCACCAATGTCAATTCCCAGTTGAGCTTGTTGAGAGATGTATATTAGCATTAACTAATGAAAAGGAAAGTTGGGTATTAGATCCCTTTTCAGGGGTAGGTTCAACAATTATTGCAGCTATAAAAAATAACAGAAACGCAGTTGGAATAGAAAAAGAAAAAAAATATTGTGTGATTGCAGGAGAAAGAATCAATGATTTGAAAAATGGGAAGCTAAAGTTACGACCTATAAATAAACCTATTCATATCCCATCAAAAAAAGATAAGGTTGCTCAGGTTCCAACCGAGTGGCTTTCATTAAATATTTAATGAAAATAGCTCAGAAATATTCACATTTAAATGGAGAAGAATATTTAATTGTACATCATAAGAATGAGTACAAAGAAATTAACAATGTAATAAAGAAGATAGATGCGAAAAAACATTTAACAAAAATATCAGATGAGAAAAATAAAAAAGGAAAATTCCTTTATAATCCAAAATCATTAAATGAAGAATTCAGAAAATTATTTTATGCTTTAGAATGGCAAGAACAGAGGAGGGATTTTTATGTATCAACTGATCCCAATATTGTTAAACTAATCGAACCTCTTGACTACAAACAACAAAAAGAATTTTTGGAAAAACTGAATCATCCTCTATATAATTCATATAACCAAACAGATTTTGTTAAAAACAAGATTGCTGTTGAAGTTCAACTTGGTAAATATTTTGCTGTAACTTATGATTTATTTGTTAAGCATTTATCATTTTATACTGGTCAAATTATTAATATTGGAATTGAAATCGTCCCGACGAAAAATATGCAAAGATTTATGTCATCTGGTCCACCTTGGTTTGAGAAAGAGGTACATAATGTTTTAAGACATGGCAGAACAAATCCACCTGTTCCATTATTAATATTGGGGATTGAACCCTAATTTCAATTCTGAAGTTTTGCTTTGAACAATTTTTTTTTGCGCACAATCTCACCCTTTCATCATCAACCACTTCCTGACCTCAGACCATTTTGGCTTTTTGCCTGTTACAAGAATTCCAACTCTATAAATTTTCCCTGCCAGAGGAAAGATTGCAAAGAGCACCGCAAGATTAATGGCAAAGGATAAAGCAAGCTCCCAAACAGGTACATCTACAAGAACAAACCTTGCAGGCATCACCAACAAGGAAGTAAAAGGTAGCAGCGAAGTTATTT
>CAYNUV010000557.1:0-2326 GCA_964400245.1 uncultured Ignavibacteriaceae bacterium | reverse complement strand
TAAGAAAATATGCAAAACAGAATTAACAATCAAACAGTATCAAGGGAAGAAATAAAGAAACGAATTGATGACTTAGGCATAACCCAACGATACTTATCAAAATGTCACAGGTGATCGCCCCAGCAAATTACACAGGCACTTAACGGTGAACAGCCGGGCTTATTAAAAAGAATCCTTGCTCATCTTGAAAAATTAGAAACACAAAAACAACAGGTAGCATAATGTGTAAAATATTTAACATCAATACGGGACAAGAAGTAAATATTCACGCTGTGGATAATCTTGTTCTCTCAATAGACCACAGCTCATTAACCTACACAATAATTAAGGGCACCCTGAACACCTACAATGCCTTAGCAGCAATAGCAACGCTTGAGGATGCCGGGTACACAAACCAAAATCAAGCCGAGCAGGTTTCCTTATGAATAATTGGGAAGACATTGAAAGCGGCAAAGCCAAGATTGTTTTAACCGAAAAAGGAAGAAAGCTTGTCGCTGAATTAAAATCCGACAGTTGGTTCAGGCCACGCTGGTGGAACCTTTGCTTACGTGCCCGTTGGTATAATTTCAAAGAGATCCTCAAAGAATTATTCATATTCAAAAATTAGGTGTGAATTAATTGAGCAGCAATGAAAACTATACGAAATTCTAACTATAAAACGATTGTAAAGCATTTGTAATGTTAAAAGAAAACAAAAATAATTCATCTGTAATGGAGAAAGCAAGATTATCCTTAGCAATTGAAATGGCAATATTAAAATATGGAAGAGTGCATAGTGAGTTTATCCAGAACCCATACCAATGGTTTGGAAAGAAGCTCGGTTATAAAAGCAAAAATTATATCTATATGTGGCTTCAGCCGGACCGTGATGATATAAAAATCGGTTTCAATGATGTTAAAGAAATATTAAGGATTACACAGGATAAGATTTTATTTGAAGTAGCTAAGGAAGAACTGGGGTTTGTTCTTGATGAACCTATGAATCCAAACCAACTAAAACTATTTAGAACAAACGAGGTTGATGGGTTATGAGAAACGAATTCGGCTTAAGCCCCAACATGCTAAAGCTATTGTACAGAGGAAATTTTACTTTTGCTCAGGCTGCTTTATATCTCGGTGTCGCAGAAATAAAAATTAAATACCTGGTTGATAAAGGTTTACTCGGGACCGGGAAAATCTTAGAGGCGGGACCAACAATTCCTAAAGCAGAGTGCGACAGATTTTTACGCGACAATCTTACTTATCAAAAGAATTCCAAAGTAGAAGAGATGGTAACCAAACTAAAGTTAGTAACGGAAGGAAAAGCTGTACAGGAAAGAATTTTTATCAGTCCACAAAACTTAGGAGAAATAAAATGAAAGACAATAAGGTTTATAAAGTGCACACTGGAATTATGGAAAAAAACAGCGATGGTGTTCTTGAAGATCAGCCAAACTTGAGTTCATACACCTTAGTAGCGAAAGATGGAGAAGAAGCAATTAAAAAAGCTAAAAAGAAATTATTATTTAAGACCAAAGAATACATTGATAGTGTTGAAAAAATAACAACTCTGGATGAATAACTATGGACATAAAACTCTTTATAACAATTGCAGTTTCTGTTTTACTTGGTGCTGCCTTCGGTGTTGCCGGTATACTGTTCTTTATCCGCAAGCTTAAAGCCGGTGCAGATGCAGCTTTGCTTAATAAAAATAATCAACTGGAAGAAATGAATTTGAATTTGCTGAAGAAGATCACTGTTCTTTATCAGAAGTACCGGAGGCTTTATTCCATCCTTAAGAAATTGCGCTTCGATTATCAGGATGAGTTAAAAAATTCAAAGCTACTTCAGGAATCAAATGAGATTATCCTTAGTGAGGTTAATGCAGATACTCTTATTAAAGAGCATACCAAAATTGAAATTTATCCTGTTAAGAAACTGGATTTGAAAGCTGAGGGATTTGTACAGTGAATTTTCTTAAGGAAAAACCAAATGAGCCGTGTGTATTTATTTGTAGAACAATGATAAGAGGCAAATGGGATTACAATCTATACCGGATTGAGAAAATAAATAGTGGTGATGATACTTATTATTTAGGATGGATGGATAACAATGGAGATGAATATGGTGATTTAACTGATTTGATTGCAGATGAATATTTAATAATTGAAAAACTTGATATCTCCGTTCAATTATTATTCCAAAAAAGACAACGGAACATCAAAAGAAAATACAGCGAATTGGGAAAAAGGTAAAAAACAGGCTGAAATTGATAAGCAAGTATAAATATAAATGCCAATGAAAACTCCGAAATGGCGAATAGCTGCTGAGTTTCTTGAAAGGAATG
>CAYNUV010000556.1:0-2327 GCA_964400245.1 uncultured Ignavibacteriaceae bacterium | reverse complement strand
TATTTATAAGGTTGGGGATCAAAGCTCATAAAACGGTAATTTCTTTTACTCTATATAATGAAAATAACCGGAGATAAAATATTACTAAAGAAAATAAAATTCAGTATTTTTAGTTATGGCAGAAAAAAAAATTAAAGTTGCGATAGTCTTTAATGAGCCTCATCCTGAACTTTATCTGAAGCCGAATGGATTAAACGATGAAAAGCTTGATTTTACGCCATATTTTGAAGTTGATAGCATAACTCCCCTTGAAGAATATGAAATAATGGCTCAAAGATTACGGAAGGGTGGGGTAAATGCCTATACCCTCAATATTAAAGATGATGTTAAAACTCTCCTTTTAGATATAAAAAAGAACAAACCCGATATTATCTTCAATTTTATTGAATTATATAAGGATGAAGCCCGGAATGAAATGAATATTGTAGGTTTACTTGAATTGCTTAAAATTCCTTTTACGGGTGCACCTCCAATGGCACTCGCAAACTGCCAGAGCAAAATTTTTACAAAAAGGTTATTGCATTCACTTAACATTAAAACCCCCCGGTTTATTATTCTAAAAAAACTTCCTAAAATTTTCAGGCATAGATTAAAATACCCGCTTATAGTTAAACCGGCTTATGAAGACGCAAGTGTAGGAATTGAGAATGAATCAATTGTGGAAAATGTTGAAAAGCTTAAAGAGCGTACCGAGTATATAGTTAAACAGTTTGCACAACCCGCTTTAATAGAGGAATTTATTGAAGGAAGAGAACTGAATGTTGCTGTGCTTGGAGATCTTGAACCTGTTGCATTACCTATTAGTGAAATTGATTTTACCGAGATGCCTGATCATCTTCATAATATTGTAAGTTACCAGGCAAAGTGGGATCCAAAACATGAAGCTTATCATAAAACAATTCCAATATGCCCGGCAAAAATTCCAAAGAGAATTGAAAAGAAAGCCAAGGAGATCGCACTAAAAGCATTTAAAGCGATGGGCTGCAGAGATTATGCAAGAGTTGATATGAGACTGTCAAAAGATAACCAGCTTTTTGTTCTTGAGGTTAATCCAAATCCTGATCTTACTGAAGGTGCAGGATTTATGCGTTCCGCTGAAACATCAGGATTAAGTTATGTGGATACTCTCAAAAAAATAATCAGGCTCTCAAAAGAACGAGCAGAAAGACAAGGGATTAATTTAGTCGCTTAGTAAAGTCCTTCCAGAATTCTAATTACTTCCAAAAGATTTTTTGCCGTATAGTCTGGTAAGATTTTTATTTCACCCGGTAAAGGATATTTTGTTTTTCCTGTGAAAATTAAAATTCCTTTTCCGCTAATTTGCTGAGCCCCAATTATATCATTTTCAATATCATCTCCAAGCATAATGAAAGAAGAATTTTCATCAGCAGGAATAAATTTTAATGCAGTTTTAAAGTAGATAGGTGATGGTTTACCAATTAATAATGCTTCTTTTCCAGTTGCATATTCTATTGCAGAGATGAAAGAACCTGCATCAAGGCAGAGAGTTTTCCCATCTGGTTTCCAGAATTTATTTTTCTGCATAGCAATTAAATCTGCACCGGCATAAACATCTCTGAATATCTCATTAAGGACATCGTAACTCCAGTCATCTACAAGATCGCCAACTATAACTGCTTCTGGATTTTCATCAACAATAAATTCTTCAAATAATTTTCTAATATTTTCTTTGCAATAGACTTTAACTCTTTTGTAATTATCTCTTACATATTTCAATGCAGCTTCAGAAGCAGTCATTGTGGGAATATTAAACTCAAGATTATTCTTCTCAAAAAAGATTTTTATATCCTCTGAAGTTTTAAGAGTAGAGTTGCTGATTACAAATGCAGGGATGTTTTTATTCTTTATGAAGTTGAAGAACTCTTTAGCATCAGGTGCGGGCTTGTCTCCTAATCTGATTACTCCATCAAAATCTATTAAGAGAGGAAATTTATTCATTTATTGTGAAATGGAATCGTAGCACAGATTAGTAATCTGTGCTACGGTGGAGAAATTAAGCTTTTACCTTTTCAAGTTGAGGGAATTTTACTTTGGCTAATTCAAAAGCACCAAATAAAACTCCTACAAAAAATAAATCACCAAGGAGAGTATAATGGAAGAATGGAATTGCTGCAGTAAAGCAAGCAGCTAATCCAACAGCAGTTTTAGGATAGAGACTTCCTGTTAGCCATAAAGCAAAATTTGTAATTATAAAGAAAAGAACTGAAGCAGAAACTGAGGCTAAGAAAATATTCACAACTTTCTTTTTATCTCTTAAAGTCATTCCTATCATTACAATTAAAATAAAGCTTAAATAAACTGCATAC
>CAYNUV010000555.1:0-2331 GCA_964400245.1 uncultured Ignavibacteriaceae bacterium | reverse complement strand
TACCAAATGCGGTAGTACAAAAAATCAATTCAATAAAGCAAGATATTATTGATGAAATTCCGCGGCACATTAATAGGTGGCAGCCATTCGATTTTACTAGTTGGAATAATAATATCCAGAAATTAATAAACTTTGCAAACCAAAGGCCTAACTATTTAAGATTGCATATTGTTCAAAAATTTGGATTACCTGGCGGAGCTGCTACACATATCACTATCTCAGATACCTCAATGGGTACAATAAAATTAAATTCACTTGAGTTAAATGTTCCTGATTGGTCAGGCAGCTATTTCCTGAATGTTCCGATTCAAATAATTGCTAAACCAAAAAGAGGTTTTCGCTTTGTTAGTTGGGAAGGTTCAAACTCAACAAATGAAGACTCGATTACAATCACTCCAAACGGTGCAATAAATCTTAATGCTGTATTTGAGATTGATCCATATTTTGGTATTCCCAAAATTGTTATTAATGAAATCAATTATAATTCTGCAGTAACATTTAATCCACAGGACTGGATAGAATTCTATAACAATGGTGATACTTCTGTTAATATTTCCGGCTGGATATTCGAAGACTCTGACACCAACACATACATTATTCCGGAAGCTACTATTCTTGGTGCAGATGAATACCTTGTTTTATGCAGTGATGATACTCTGTTTCATCCATTGTTCCCTGATGTACAAAATTACATAGGTAATTTTACTTTTGGTTTAAGTGGTGGCGGAGAATTATTAAAGTTTCGTGATAGTGAAAGCAATATTATTGATTCGCTAACTTATGATGATACAGATCCTTGGCCAAATGCCGATGGAACAGGATCAACTCTTTCTTTAATCAATCCAAACATGGAGAATCACTTACCGAAAAGCTGGGCAGCTTCACTTGGTACCGGAACACCCGGACAAATAAATGATGTTTTTGTAGATGCTGAAGTTGAAACAAATTCGCTTCCTTCAGAATTTTCATTAATGCAAAACTATCCTAACCCGTTCAACCCGGTTACAAAAATTAATTATGCTTTAGTTAAAGCGTCCAGTGTTTCTATTAAAGTTTATGATATACTTGGAAATGAAATCAAAACATTAGTAAATGAATTTCATCAACCGGGATTTTATAATGTGCTATTTAATGCAAGTGAATTTTCCAGTGGTGTTTATTTCTACAGGATTATAGCAGATAATTTTATCAGTACTAAAAAACTAATTCTATTAAAGTAGAATCCATTTTTATCTTTCTACCAGACTTCCTTCCTAAGGTTAATAAAACAGGTGTCACAAAACTGTCGTTCCATAGTCATTAAAAAGTGGTTTCCAACAAATATTATTTGACTTATGTTTGTAGTAAAATTTAAATGAAGGTAGAAGATGAAATCACTCTTGTTAGCAGAAAAAGTAAAGGCATTAAGAACAGAAAAAGCATGGTCACAGGCACAGCTTTCCGAAATTGCTTCTTTAAGTATCCGTACAATTCAAAGAGTGGAGCTTGATGGAAGATGTTCGCAGGAAACTTTGCTTTCGCTCGCTTCTTCTTTTGAAATTGATGTTACAGAATTTACTTCGCTGATTAAAGAATCTTTGGAGAAATATTCCTTTTACATTTTCGGATGGAAATTTTCAGCCGAATGGTTAAAGCCGGGTGTTGCTTCAGTATTAAGTGCTTTTCTTATTTTTCCTACAGTTTATTTTATTTGTGCTTCTTTGTTAAAATATGGATTAGGAATTTCAATCTTCTTCGATCCTCTTGAAATTTTCTATACTTCAAAAGAAATTCTGTGGTGGTATAATATTATTTCACCTTTTGTTTTCCTTGGAGGATTATCAGCCTCAATTATTTTAAATCTGTTTGTAATGTTTTCAATTAAGATTTGGAAGGAAAACAGCAACGTAAGAAGCGATATTTCTTTTTCACCAAAACTTGCAAATCTTTTTGTATTCGGAGTAAGCTTTCTTTTTCTTGCAATGCTGTTTGCTTATGCAATTGGTGAGAATTTTACTTTGAGGTAATGTGTTATTCAATAATAACATTTAAAATTGCCACGACCTTCAGGTCGTGGATCAATAAAAAAAGAGAATTGGCTTTAGCCAAAATTTCAACTTAAGTTTAGGCTAAAGCCTTAGATCATAGATCATTTTACCCCCGACATAAATGTCGGGGCAATTCAGAATTTATAGAAACAATTTCGATTACAATTGAGTTATCTTGGATTGAAACTACTCCGCTTTTATTTCCGCATTTTCCAGAAGGACAGAATACATATAACCCGATCCAAAATCTTTATCTACAGCAATAGTTCCTTCAGCAATAATTGTTTGCCCTATTTGAACTGAA
>CAYNUV010000554.1:0-2336 GCA_964400245.1 uncultured Ignavibacteriaceae bacterium | reverse complement strand
TTTGGGATTCCTGCTTTTATATCTTCAATAATACTCAGATGATTTTCAAATCTTGGGTTATCCGAAGTAACTATAACAAAGTTGCTTAACTCAGTTGCCATTTTTCCCATAACCGGCCGCTTTGTTTTATCCCTGTTTCCACCGCAGCCAAAAACTGTATAGATTGAAGTAGAATCTTTAACAATATCTTTCACAGCGAGAAGAGCTTTTTCAAGACTGTCTGCTGTATGTGAATAATCAACTACAACTTTTTTCTTCCCTTTGCCAATAACTTCAAATCTTCCAGGCACTTGTTTTGTATTTTTTATTCCTTCAATAATTTTTTCTTGCCTGATACCGGAAACAAAACAAGTAGCAAAAGCAGCACAAGCATTATATGCATTGAACTGACCGATTAAAGAAGTTGAAATAGGGAATGAATTTGCTTTATGTTCAACAGTAAATGTTGTTCCTGAAAGATCATATTTTATATCTTTTAAAATAAAATCTGAGTTAGATGCTGTTCCGTAAGAAATAAGATTTGCTTTGGAATCCCTGGTTATCTCTTTACCGTTTTTATCATCTGAGTTATAAATTGCAAATGAAGATGAGCTTAATGAATCAAATAAAATCTTCTTTGCGTTAAAATAATTTTCAAACGTATTGTGAAAATCGAGATGATCTGAAGTTATGTTTGTAAAGATTGCTGAACTGAAATTGAGTCCATACACTCTGTTCAGTACAAGAGAATGTGAAGAGACTTCCATAACAGCATAGCTGCATCCTTCACTATGCATTTCATAAAAAAGTTCGTTAAGGTCGTTGGACTCCGGAGTTGTGAGAGATGATTTTATTTCTTTATCATCAATGTAATTTGCTATCGTACCAATCAAGCCTGTTTTTTCTCCAGCGTTTTCCAGAATACTTTTAATAAAATATGATGTTGTAGTTTTTCCGTTTGTGCCGGTAATTCCGATCAACTTTAATTTTCCAGATGGATGTTTGTACAAAGTACCGGAAACTTCGGCCAATGCTTTCCTGCTGTCTCCAACCAAAATCTTTGCAACCTTTTCATGAATAAAAATGTCATCAGGAATCAATTTATTATCTTCAAGAACGATTGCGATTGCACCTTTATTAATTGCATCAAGAATAAATTTATGACCATCAGTATTAAATCCTTTTACTGCAACAAACACAGAATTTTTTTTAACCTTCCTGGAATCATAGCAAACAGATGAAACATCTTTTTGCTGAATCTCTCCTGCAACCTGGATTGCATGTATGCTATTTAATAGTTCAGTTAATTCCATCAATAAACTACTGTTCCCGGAACTTTGATTTCTTTACATTCGAGTACACATGAATTTCCCTTAACAATTTTTTCTCCCGGTGAAATGCTTTGAGTTATAACTTTCCCTGAACCATGAATTTTATACTTCAATCCCATTTTGTTTAAAACAGTAATCGCATCACGCAGAGAAACATTTTTAAGATCCGGCATTATATTTTTCTTTAATACAATATTCTGAACAGGTGTTGTTTTGAAATTGATGTTAATCGGGATTATATCTTTCTTTTCATTATCAGAATCTGAGGTATATACAAAATCATATTTTTCTTTCGGTGATAAATTATTCTCAGGTAGTCCAATCAGATCGGGTTCAAGCTCAATTAATTTCTCGGCAACTTTTCTGAAAACAGGTGCAGCAACGAGACCACCATACTTTCCTTCATGAGGTTCGTTAACAAGAATTAAACATGCTATCTGGGGATTTTCTACAGGGAAGAATCCCACAAAAGAAGAATAATAATCTGTTGTGTATTTACCATCAACTATTTTTTTTGAAGTGCCTGTCTTACCGCCAATGGAAACATAATCCAGCTTTGCTAATTTGCCGGTTCCTTTTTCAACAGCAGATTTTAATAAATTTTTCATCCTGTAAGAAGTTTCTTCCGAGATTACCCGCCTGATATCTTTGGCTTCAGAATCCAAAATATATTCACCGTTTGAATCAGTAACTTTCTTTACTATCTGGGGTTTATATAAAATGCCGCCGTTTATAACAGAAGAAAATCCTGAGATAAGCTGGACAGGAGTAACTGAAGTTTCATAACCAAAGGACATAAATGCTTTTGTAACTTTAGACCATTCATTGGGATTCTTAAGATTTCCTTTTACTTCGCCCGGCAGATCAACTGTGGTAGAACTTCCGAAACCAAATCCTCTTAAGTATTTATAGAAAAGTTCGTCATCAATTCTTTGAGAGAGTTTTGCCAAACCAATATTACTTGATTCTTCGAACACACCTTTAACAGATAAGCGATCGTGCTTATGAGTATCATAAATATTTACA
>CAYNUV010000553.1:0-2351 GCA_964400245.1 uncultured Ignavibacteriaceae bacterium | reverse complement strand
AAAGAGCAATGATGGGAATATTAAAAAAAGTAGAAGAATTTTTTTCGACATAATTATTTTCCATTTTCCATTTTCCATCTCACATCTTCCATATTCTATCTTACCTGTTCCCATTCTTTGGATAATGATTTATTCCTTAAAATAATTGAGATAGCATTTTTAGTCCAGGACCAGGTTACACCGGTATAACCAAGTTTCCTGTATCTGCGAGGTGATTCATAAATACAAATATCTTTTGCAAATAAAATTTTTCCATGCTTTCTTATTCTTTTGAACAAATCAAAATCTTCTCCGGCATCGAGTTTTTCATTATTTCCATTTACTAATTCAAAATATTTTTTCTTAATCACCTGGCATTCACCTCTGCCCATTCCTACACCGAGCAAATTCAGTAAATAAAAATATGTATTATATACTGAGTGAAAAAGTATATCCGAAAGTTTTTCTTCTTCTTTAAATACTTTTACAATACAAGTCATTGCAGCATAATCGCTATTTACAAAATTGTTTTGGAGATAATTAAAGAATATTTCTGTACCGGACAATTTAACATCTCCATTCAGAAAAACTAAAATTTCTCCTTTGGCAAATTTAGCTCCTTCATTTCTTCCTTTAGCAATGTTTTGTCTCTCTTTGTCTGTACGAACTTTTACAACATCAGATCTGCAAAGAGCAAGTTCAATTGTTTTATCACTGCTTCCGCCATCGGATATAATTATTTCATAACCATATTTTTCTTTTAAAGAAGGATTGTTCAGCTGGTTAAGTAAATTCGGAAGTAATATTTCTTCGTTAAGTGTTGGGATGATGATACTGTACTTCAAATATTCCTCAGAATAAAAAAACAAAAAAAGCAGAGTCGGGAGATATCCTCAAACCCGGCATCGGAAAATGAATGTAGTTCAAAGTATTCTTTATAAAATTACCAAGCTTTCCTTCGAGAGGTAGTTCGAGAACATTAAAATCCAAACCGATAAAAATCTCTCTTCTACCACCTCCCGATCCATCAAGATTCTTAACTCCCATTCCGACAGCAAGATTTAAATATGACGGCCATATTTTGGATATATCACCAGGTAAAAGATTTTTCATCCTGAAAGTTAACCAATGTTTTTGTCCTTCATAATCATCAAAGAAATTCCCCTTATGTTCGCCGCTTCTCATTTCGGACGAAGGATAATAACTGAATTTAAATTGAAAGTTTTGCAAATAAGGAAAATAGTATTGAGCAACAGCATAACCCGCACCTAAAGTGTTTGCAATTGCATCACCAGGACTAAAACCCCACTGAGCACCAAACCCATCTTCAATCTCTACATAATATAGAAAAGCAAGTGCAGAAATAGTTCCATAAACCATCGCATCTTCAGTCTGGAAATTTGCAGCTTCAAGTCCAGCAGAAAAAGCATGAACAAGAATAGTTGCATCAAAAAAATGTCCTATCTTATCAAACCAAAGTGCATATGACCAATCATTCTGGAAGTGAAAGCTTGTGCGGTTATCTTTCCACCAGGCATTGCTCATGTAAATATGAACACCTATTCCTGCTCCAAGATAGAGAGCGCTCATTCCATAAAGCAAAGGGTAATTTATTCTTGTTTGCCAGGGATCGAATTCAGTTTTCGCTAAGTTTATGGTTTTTAACTGGAATGAATTTTTAAGTTCATTTTTTCTTAAATCAAATTTAAGACTTCCATATTCTGAACTGCTGTCCGGTTGAAATGAATTTGTTTGGGAACTGGAAATTGAACAGAATAAAGAACAAAAGATTAATACTGTCTTTAAATTTTTCATAACTCAATACATTATGAAATAAAAAAATAGACAGACTGATTGAGTTATGTTAGGCACTTTGCTTTCTCCAGTCAGCTTTTTATCTCGGGTTTCATTTGAGGAAAGAATATTACATCTCTGATTGATGATTGATCTGTAAGAAGCATGACAAGCCTGTCAATTCCAACACCAAGTCCGGCAGTTGGAGGCATTCCATATTCAAGTGCTCTTAGAAAATCTTCATCAACCTGGTGAGCTTCTTCATCTCCTTCTTCTTTTAACTTAGCTTGTACTTCAAATCTTTTTCTTTGGTCAATAGGATCATTCAACTCGCTGAATGCATTGCATATTTCTCTTCCACCAATATAACCTTCAAATCTTTCTACTAATCCAGGTTTCGATCTGTGCTTCTTTGCAAGAGGAGAAAGTTCAACAGGATAATCAACTATAAAGGTTGGTTGAATTAATTCCGGTTGTACAAGTGCACTGAAGATTTCATCAATTTGTTTTGGTTTACCCTGCTTTAATTCAATTCCATTTTGTTTCGAATATTCTTTTAATTGATTATCTGTTGCAGT
>CAYNUV010000552.1:0-2353 GCA_964400245.1 uncultured Ignavibacteriaceae bacterium | reverse complement strand
CAATTGTGGCTATAGGTATAATCTATTTTTACTCAACCCAAAAAACTAAAGCGAATAACACTATTTCCAATTCAAATACACCTACTCCGAGTCCGGTGGCTTCGAATTCAAATGACATTGGTTTAACTGACGCACAATTTATTGCCGCTACGGAAGATCCAGAGGGAAAAGTTCGAGCCAGAGGGGACATAAACGCGGATGGATTTGAAGATGCTATTGTCCAAGAGATACATTGCGGCGCTTCATGTTCTATTAGTTTGCAAGTTGTTTTGAATGAGCAAAATAAAAGAGCAGTACTTGTTAAAGATAAAAACTACCCAGATACCTTTGCGCCTGCGTATGTTGCCTCTTCGGCTATAAAATCAGAGGTGACAAATATCGCTATTGATTCAAAAGGGATTATTTCATTGACTGGTAATGGATTAGCCTGTACGGAACCTAACTCGGAAGAAGCTTGTACAGAAGAGAAGTGGCGTGTAGTAAAAACCATAAAATATAAATTCGACGGCAAGGATATTGTTCAAATTAATTAAAGCCACGATAGATAATTAATTATAACTAGCCTTAATTTTCCTTATTCTAGTATTTTGCCCGCCTGCTTTGAAATTCTCCAGCTTGGATCGAGAAATAAAATATTAAGCTGTAATAAAAGTGTTTTGATAATACTTTGGAATAAAGCATTTCGGGCAGGCAAAAAACTAGAATAAGGAAAGGGATGAGTAAGAAGGTTGATTTTCTAATTTTTGAGTCTTTCAATTTCTTGATACTATATACTTCATACTAGATACTTAATACTAAAATTTATATGGCCCGAGTAAGTACATATCTTAATTTTCCTCGTTCGACAGAAGAAGCGTTTAATTTTTACAAATCTGTTTTTGGCGGAGAGTTTACAGGAGGCGTCAATCGATTTTCCAGCGTTCCACTGCAAGAAGGACAGCCGATGAAGGAAGAAGACAAAGATTTAGTAATGCATGTTGAGCTACCGATTCTTGGAGGACATGTTTTGATGGGCACTGATGCGCCAGAATCCATGGGGTTTACGGTTAATTACGGAAACAACATCTATATCAATTTAGAACCGGATACACGCGCAGAAACAGAAAAACTTTTCAATGCTCTCTCAGATGGTGGAAAAATTGAAATGCCTCTGACAGATATGTTTTGGGGAGCTTACTTTGGATCATGCAAAGATAAATACGGAGTGAACTGGATGTTTAACTGCGCGGCCAAGTAATAAATCATGAAAGGTAAAGTAGTTGTAATAACAGGAGGGAGCCTTGGGTTTGGTAAAGCTTTGGCTCGCGCTTTTGTTGCGGAAGGCGCCAAGGTGATTATTTCAAGTCATGAAAAAGAAAATCTTCAGTCAACTGCAAAAGAACTTTCCGTTGACTATTTTCTTGCGGATGTAACTTCTTATGATGATGTAAAAAAGTTGGGCGAATATGTGTTTGAAAAACATGGCCAAATTGATATTTGGATTAATAATGCTGGTATTCAAATAGCCCCAAGCGCAGTAGAAGATGTTGATATAAAAAAACTTCATTATCTTTTTGAAGTTAATTTCTTCGGCTACTTTTATGGATGCCAGGTTGCTTTGCCTATTTTCAAAAGACATGGCAGTGGAGCGATAATTAATATCAATTCGACCGCAGGTCTTGAAGGAAAACCTGAAATTTCCGGATACTCTGCTTCAAAGTTTGCGATCAAAGGTCTAACTGAATCAATTCGAAAAGAATTAGGTGATTCAAATATAAAAATTTATGGAATTTATCCGGGAGGAATGCAGACGGAAATCTACAAGGAAAAATATCCAACTGATCTAAAAGAATATATGGATGTCGATACTGTAGCTAAAAAAGTGATAGAAAATTTGAAATCTGATAGTCCGAAAATTGATCTAGTAATTAAAAGAACAGTTGTTTAATTATGACACCTCAAACATCAAAAGATTTTCCAGACTGTTTTTACAGAGTAACAATTAAAGGTCTTTGTGTCAGAGAAGGTAAAGTACTTTTAATACGCGAAGCAGAAAATCTTAGTGGAAGGTGGGAACTGCCAGGAGGGGGCTTGGATTTTGGTGAAGATATCAAAAAGGGATTTGAAAGGGAAATAGAAGAAGAGATGGGACTAAAGCTTAAGAAAGTATCGCACTCTCCCGTCTATGTTTGGTCACATAAATATGAAGATCATCGCAACTTAGACTGGTACTACTCATTGGTTGTTGCCTATAGAATCGAATTTGAAAATCTGGATTTTATTCCATCGGAGGAGTGCACAGAGATAAAATTTTTCTCAAAAGAAGAGTTAAAAAATATAGAATTGTGTGGTCAGGTTACTGAATTAGTCGATA
>CAYNUV010000551.1:0-2356 GCA_964400245.1 uncultured Ignavibacteriaceae bacterium | reverse complement strand
CGGATTGAATCATAACAAAGATCTTTTTTCCTTGTATTTATAAATAAATCCAAAGCTTCAAAAAACGATAAATGAGATTTTCGTACTTTCCCAAATTTTTCTAAAATACCAGTTTTAAGAGCTTCATAATCTGCTGATGAATCATTCGTTAAAAGGGTACGGATTGTTCTTTTGATCTCTTCCTTAAAACTGTCCAGGAAATCGTTTATTTCTTTTGCGTCAGAACTTTTATTTTTTCCTTTTTCAATTACTCTTTCTTTTTCTTTATCCCAGAAGATTGGATCCATTTTTTGACCCGTATTAAGAATCAAAGTTTTTCCAGCTTGCAGTCCTCTCAAATAAGCATAAATTGATTTTTGAGCATCTTTTGTTTTCCTTCTTTCTAAGTAATAATGTATCATCATAAAATCTGGCTTTTTCTGTGAAAAAAATTAGGTTCGACTACATACCTGATGTAATATAATATTTTTCTCACACATTTACACACACATTTCACACACTTTGAGTTGATTTTGTTTAATCAGACTAAACATCAAAAAATTGGAAAATGCTCTTTTCAGAGCATTTTCAAATATTTGAGTTAAATGAAGTAAAGCCAAATAAAGGTTTGGTGGAGGTGGCGGGAGTCGAACCCGCGTCCGAAGTTAAGACACAAAGAACATCTACACATTTAGTCCGTTTTTATTTTTAGCTTAAAGTTACCAAACAGACGTGGATCACTCTAAGTTTACCTGCTTTTAATTTCACTTCATCTGCACAGACAACAGAATCAGCTATCATACCTAAACGTCGTTCTTCCAAACCCCGGTATGAGAGAGAAAGAAAGAACGGCTACTCAGTTAATTAAGCAGCTAGGGCGTAGTTATATTCGCCAGTTATAGTTTTATTCCCAATTGTTTTACGTGTACTCGGGGAACACGATGTGCAGTCCAATGATTCTTCAACCCCGTCGAAGCCAATTTCACCCCCAGAAATGCAAAGAAAAGAAGGCAAAGCGAATAGAGAAACAGAATTATTTTTGCCATTCAATATCTTTATTCCCGGAGACCTTGTTTTCATAACGGGCAAGAACAAAGAACAAATCTGATAACCTGTTGAGAAAAATAATAATATCAGGACTAAGATTCACTGTATTATTTAATGATACAACTCTTCTTTCGGCTCTTCTGCAAATTGTTCTGCAAACATGCAATAATGCAGCACTTTTACTTCCACTAGGAAGAATAAAATTCTTTAATTCTTTAAGTTGTTCATCAAATTTATCAATTTCCCTCTCAATCTCTTCATAATGAATTTTTGAGATACGTGGAATTTTATGCTTTTTATTTTTATCATTATCAGGAGCGGATAAATCGGAACCAAGTACAAATAGTGTATTTTGAATTTTCCCAAGAAGTGTTTGTACATCAGGATCTTCTGCTTCATCCAAAGTAAGCCCGATAAAGGAATTTAATTCATCAATTGTTCCGTAAGCTTCAATCCGTAGTGAATCTTTTGATACTCTTTCTCCTCCGAAAAGACCTGTTTCGCCTTTATCTCCCCCTTTCGTATAAATCTTCATTTTTTAAATGACAATGTTTTTACTATAACAGGCAATGTTCTGTGAAACTGATCTTTAGCGGTAAGTCTGTTTCCTTCTATAATAAAATTCTTTTTTATATATGCCAACCCGATATATTTTTTAAATTTAACAGAATTAACGTACGAAGTTATACTACCTGCTTCCTTTTCATTTTCATCAAGAAGAATAAATCTTGCTTCAGGTGAAGGTGGTTCAATAAATTCTATGCCTGAAAGATATTTCTGAACTTTATCATAAGTTTCTAACCTTGCAATTACTTCCTGTCCTATGAAGCATCCTTTTGTAGAACTAACAAGATTTACAAGTTTAGCTTCATGCGGATTTATTTCATCATTTATTTCGTATGGTGCAGCAGGAATTCCCTGCTCTATTCTATAAGAATTATAAACATCTTCGCCAACAAAATTAAAATCAAAAATACTTTTAAACTCGAGGAAATACTTTGTTAAACGACGGGCATTTTCTTCATCGGAAATTGTCCAGAACTTTATGTTATTACTGCTATCCTTTATTTTAGCAACAAAGAAAAGCATTCCCTCTGTATGAATTATTTTAAAAGTATTTACTTCAAGCTGATTAATTATACTTCCACAAACAAGGGTAATAAAAGATTCCGCCTGGGGTCCGATGAGTTCAAATATTGTGTATTTGTTTTCTGTGACGCTCAATTTGACATCATCAGTTATTACATATTTATTTATCCAGCCTAATATTTTTCCTTTGTATTCGGAACTACAGATTAATAATTGATGACTTTCAAAATTCAGTAGTGTT
>CAYNUV010000550.1:0-2360 GCA_964400245.1 uncultured Ignavibacteriaceae bacterium | reverse complement strand
ATAAGATCAAGTTCATCTTCCATTAGAGATGTGAAATCTTCATTTATAATTTTAGGGAAATTTTTTACAAGAATTGTATTAACCAGCATTCCAAGTTTTGTTGGAATTAATTTCTTTTCAGTTAGTTCAACATACTTCCTGTCCTGTACTGTACTAACAATTGAAGAATAAGTACTCGGTCTTCCTATGCCTCTGTTTTCAAGCTCTTTGATTAGAGAACTTTCTGTAAACCTTGCAGGCGGCCTTGTAAAATGCTGTGTTTTCTGAAGCTCATTAAGATTAAGTTTATTTCCTTTTTCAAGCCCAAGAGGAATTGATTCATTCCTGTATTCGGCTTTTTCATCAGCATCAGTTTTAGGTTCACTTATATCTTCATATATCTGCATAAAGCCACTAAATTTCATGGCATTACCAAAAGCTTTAAAGAGAAGTTCATCTGCCGAAATATCAATTATAGTTGTTTCAAATTGTGCAGGGCTCATCTGTGAAGCAATAAATTTCTTCCAGATTAATTCATACAGCTTGAAGGTTCTGTTATCAACAAACTTCTTTACAAACTCCGGAGTATATTTTAATGAAGTTGGTCTTACTGCTTCGTGCGCATCCTGAACATTAGCTTTATTTTTCTTTTCATAATTATTTGGAGTATCAGGGAGATAATCTTTACCAAAAGAATTTTTTATAAAATCTCTCACCAAAGGAATTACTTCATCACTAATTCTTGTTGAATCAGTTCTCATATAAGTAATCAAACCAACAGTTCCTTCGTCGCCAAGATCAATTCCTTCATAAAGTTTTTGTGCTAAAACCATTGTTTGCTTTGGCCTCATTCCCAATCTTCTTGATGCCTCTGCCTGAAGTGTACTTGTAATGAATGGGGCTGTAGGATTTCGCTTAGTATTTCTTTTAACAATGTTTGAAATTTCAAAAACTTTTTTAGAAGATACTCTTTCAAAAATTTCCTTGGCATATGCTTCATTAGTAATTGCAAAATTTTTCTCAAGAAATTCCTTCCAATCATCTTCAGTCATTTTAGGTTTTGGCGGGATCTTCAGATCTTTTCCATCAATACTGAATAGTTTTGCTTTAAAGATATCCCCTTTATCTATTCTGAATATTGCCCAGATTGACCAGTGCTCAGTTGTTACAAACTTATCAATTTCTTTTTCCCTGTCGCAAATCAATTTAAGAGCAACAGATTGAACTCTTCCTGCAGAAAGTGAATTACTTCCGGATTGCTCAATTATAGCTTTCCATAAAAACGGACTTATCTTATAACCGATAATTCTATCCATTACTCTTCGCGCTCTTTGGGATGAAACAAGCTTATCATCTATTTGACGCGGCGCCTTCATTGCGCGTTCAACACCGTTCTTGGTTATTTCATTGAAGAGTACACGGAAAATCTTTGAAGTTCCATTTATATTAAGGATATCAGCAATATCCTGGGCAATTGCTTCACCTTCCCGGTCCGGATCAGTTGCAATGTAGATGTTTTTACTTTTTGATGCGAGTGCTTTAATCTTTTTAATTACATCTCCTTTACCGCGTATAGTAACAAATTGCGGTTCAAAATTATTTTCTACATCAACACCAAGCTTGGTTTTCGGCAAGTTACGGATATGCCCAACGGTAGCTTCAACCTTAAAGTCTTTACCAAGATATTTGTTGATCGTCCGTGCTTTCGACGGAGATTCAACTAATACTAAATTTTTAGCCATTTATATTTTTAATTTATGAGATCGGAAGAATACAGTATTGCCCTGCTTCCGGGTAACGTATAATTATTTAATTCAAGAAAAAGAGATAAAATAAGTAAAGTTAATTGTTCTGCACTAATTTCCTGTCCTCCAAATAACTTAATTTGTTCCATAATAAGTTCCAAATCACCTAATGTTAATATACCTTTATTATAGAAATGTAACAGATAATTATAATTCTTCAAACCAACCTGTGCAATTTCTTCATCAGACAGTACACGAAAACTACGAAAATTAGAATCAAAGAGATAATTCCTGTCAAAGGAATCACTGGTTATTTTATCATAAATCCAGCTGTATACTGCTGCAACAGCATTCGGATCATATTTATATTCTTTACTTAACCTGTTAAAAGTTTTTTCAGTTGGTTCAGTATTTAAATTATTCACAACTTCTTCCAGCACTTTTACTATTTCTCGCATCATATCGTTCCTAACTTTAACTCTGCTTTGTATTTATTCAGCAATCTGTTCTCTTCCTTTTTCATCGTCATTCTTTTTGATTCAGTCCGGTCATCATATCCGCATAAATGAAGGAATCCATGAATAACCAATCGAACAATTTCTTGCTCGCTGTGCCGTCCAATGCCATGGTTGTAAG
>CAYNUV010000549.1:0-2362 GCA_964400245.1 uncultured Ignavibacteriaceae bacterium | reverse complement strand
TAATTTTACTCGGTCTCCCCTTTTATCTTTACTGGAAATACTGGAGGAAAAAGAAGTGAGGGAATTTAATTAAATAAATAAGAATTTTAAGCGGTCAATATTTCAGAAGAAAATTCTTAAATAATCCCGCCTGGCGGGAATGATCGCCAATTCAGTATAAGTAATGGTTATGCGTCAGATATTTCACCAAAATAAAATCAAAATAATTGGAGGATAGAAATGCAACAAACTAGTTTATTAGAAAGCTTAATAATGTTCGTCTTGATATTAATTCTTCTATTGGCAGGGATTCTAATAGCTCGTCATCTTGAAAAAGGGCACAAGTCAAGACTACCGAATCAATTACCATATACTTTGGGGATACTTTTTTGGAATTAAAGGAATTGTATTTGCGTGTCTTGTAATTTTAGGCACTTTCATAAGTCCTGAGGTTAACAAGGCAACTGCAATAATTTATAGTATTATTGCTGTATCCATCTGGGGAATACCAGGTTATTTCGTTATAAAGCGTAGAAGTTGGGCATGGACTACTCTAACAATTCTTAGCCTTAATCTAATTATTTGGGGAATCAATTATTTCTATGGTAAAAAGCGTTGGGATGAATTTGACGAAACGTTTTAGCGTAAATAATAATACTAAAGCATAGCAAAATAAATAGCCGGAATAGGAGAATTAGTGGATGACGAATCCAAAAGAAGAATTACGTGAATATTTAAAAAAACTAATTTATCGGTTGCTCTATGTAAAAGGTCTTAACAAGCAGTTGAAACTTTTAAAAGAATGGGAAACACCGAATAGAATAATTGTACTTGAAATAGGTTCATACTTTTTTCGGCTTGTCGGCTTTAGTTTTAACCGTACTTTATTAATTGAATTGTGCTTACTACTTGATAGCAGAGAAAGGAAGTGCATTGTTGATTGGTTAGATAAAGCTAAAGAATACACCAAAGTTCTTGAACCTTCAATTTATAATTCAGATAAGGGGCAACGGGACATACTAAATGCCGAATCATATTATAAAATTTTAGTCGAGCAACAAAAATTAATTGAATCAAAGAAAGAAATTATTGCCAATATAAAAGGACGCCATGATACTTCTCTCGCACACTCAGATTCAAAGTACTTTACTAATCCTGATGATACCTATGTTAAATTTCCTTTGTCAAACGAGGATATAGAAAGTTTAATAGAAACAGCGAGTGAAATTCTGCGTATGCAACACGTTTACTTGTTTGAATCAGACTTAGACATTCAAGTTCATGCAACAAGCAATATTGATACAATCCTTTGGCATACGCGTGCTTTTAAAAGAGTATGGCACGACAAACGAGCAAAATCTCTCTATCCATATTTATATAAGCTTGATGATTATGAAGATAAGTTAAAAGAACATTTATCTAAAAAAGAGTAACCGTATAACAAGCTCTTCCACCCCTGTAGTTCTGTGCGGACGGGTGAAAAGCAACACCGTTATACAACTTAAAGTATTAGATGACTATTAAGGAAATAAATAAAGAAGAACTTTTTCAGATTGTTTCATCATTTGAAAAATTAAAGAAAGAAAAACTTGAAAAAGAAATGAAATTTGGAAAAGTTAAATCCATAATTCATACTACACATCAAAATAAAAAATTTTTAGCTGTAGGAAATACTATCTATTTTTCCGAAAAATGGAAAACCTTTCCAGATTTTTTATTTGAGTTAGTTTGGAGAATATTCAGTAAGGAATGGTATGAGAGTGAGTCTGCGAAAAATATCAATGAGCAGAATGAAATTGTAAAATGGTTTAATAAATCTTTAGAGTTTTCAGAAGCTCAAATTCCTAACAAGGATGGTCTTATTATTGCTAATCCAAATGGCTACACATCCGCATATATTCTATTTGCTTATGATTTATATACAGTTCTAAATAACAATATCAATATAGATTTCCTCATAAGTAGGTTTAAAGATAAGATTCAATTTCAAGGTGCACGTTATGAATTATTTTGTTTGGCAGCCTGTATTAGAGGTGGATTTAATATTACACTTGAAAATGAAAAAGAATCTGATAAAAAGCACGTTGAGTTTAAAATTACAGACCCTAAAACAAATGTTACATTTTCTGTTGAAGCAAAAAGTAAACATAGAAGCGGAATTCTTGGACAACCTGGTGACATTATTCCCGATGATAAAATTCGTGTTGGGAAAATAACACAATTGATTAATAATGCTGTTGTTAAGGATGATAAACACCCATTAATAATTTTTCTCGAATTTAATTTACCACCTCAATATGCTGATTTTGTCATTGGAGGAAAGTCTTGGGATAGATTATTAAAAATATTTAGTAAACACGGAATCAAATGAAAAAATTCTTAA
>CAYNUV010000548.1:0-2369 GCA_964400245.1 uncultured Ignavibacteriaceae bacterium | reverse complement strand
GTGAAAAAGAAAAGAATATTACTTTGAATGAAGAAAGAGATAAAACATTATCAATTGAAAAACCTATAGAAGAAATAAAAAAGAAAGATGAAAAAGAATTTACCGAGCCCGTTGCAATTCACTTGAAACAGGCATATACATTATTTAACCAGAATGTTCTTTTTATTGATGCGAGGGAACCGGAGGATTACAAAACTGCTCATATAAAAAATGCTGTCAATATTCCAATGGATCATTTTGATGATTATAAATTTATGCTTGATAAAATAGATAAGAACCAAAAATTGGTAACTTATTGTGCCGGGACAGATTGCGATCTGAGTACTGTACTGGGTAATGTAATGTTTGATATGGGATATAATAAAATATATGTTTTTTTCGGTGGGTGGAATGAATGGGCAGAAGCAAATTATCCTGTTGAAGAAACCAATAGTAAAAAATGAAAAATTTATTATCTAACAAATATCTTTTACTTATCAGCAGATTAGTCTTGGGCTTTATTTTTATTTATGCCGGAATGGAAAAAATATCTGATCCGGAAGGATTTGCAAGGGCAATTAATAATTACAAACTTATTCCCTTTTCATTTATAAATATCGCAGCACTAATTTTACCTTGGATTGAAGTTACATCAGGAATTCTTTTGATCTTTGGAGTAACTGTAAAAGAAAATGCGCTTGTCATCTCCGCATTACTTGGAATTTTTATAATTGCAATTTTGATAAGTCTTTTTAGAGGATTGAGTATTGATTGTGGTTGTTTCGGAACAAGTGGCGGTTCTAAGGTTGGAATGTTAAAATTGGGTGAGAATGTTTTACTTATTCTTTTAGGATTACATTTGATTTACTTTGGAGGAGATTCGATCAGACTTAATAAAGAAATTTAATTAATAAATGTATACTCCATTATTCAACTTGTTCTATTTAAAGCTTTAACAGCAATATCCTTCCTATAATACATTCCATCAAAATGAATTTCACTTATTGCTTCGTAAGCTTTACTTCTTGCTTTCCTTAAATCATTTTCATTGAGCACTGCTGTAACGCCCAATACCCTTCCACCACTTGTAACAATCTTATCATCAATTTCATCAGTGCCGGCATGATATACAATTATTTTTTTGTCGTTAATATCAAGTCCGGTAATTTCAAATCCTTTCTGGTAAGAATCCGGATATCCTTTTGATGCAGCTACAATACAAACAGCACATCCATCTTCATAATGAACAGCTTTTTTATCAAGCTTACCAACAGCAGAAGAATAAAGGAGTTTAAGAAAATCTCCTTTAAGCAAAGGAAGTACAACCTGGGTTTCGGGATCACCTAAACGGCAGTTAAATTCCACAACCTTTGGTCCATCTTGTGTCATCATCAAACCGGCATATAAGCATCCTGAAAAAGGATAATTTTCTTTCTTCATTCCTGCAAGAGTTGGTTTGATTATTTTATCTTCTATTTGGGTTAAGAGTTCATTTGTAATTACAGGAGCCGGAGAATAAGCGCCCATTCCACCTGTATTTTTACCTGTATCATTATTCCCTATTCGTTTATGATCCTGGCTTGAAGGTAAGCAGAAAAATTCAGTTCCATCAGTAATAACAAGAATAGAAGCTTCTTCGCCTTCCATAAATTCTTCAATAACAATTTTATCTCCGGAAGCACCGAAAACTTTATCAATAAAAATTTCCTTCAAAGCTTTTTCGGCTTCTTCAAAATTATAACAGATCAGAACTCCTTTACCTGCAGCGAGACCATCAGCTTTAATAACAACAGGAAATTTACTTTTCTTCAGATAGGATGAAGCTTCTTCATATTGATCAGAGGTAAACTCAATAAAATCAGCAGAAGGAATGTTATACTTTTTCATTAACTGTTTTGCAAATGATTTATGAGCCTCAATCTCTGCAGCTTTCTGGCTGGGCCCAAATACTTTAAAACCCGCATCTCTCAAGTAATCACTTAAACCATCAACAAGAGGTTGTTCAGGTCCTATAACAATTAAATCTATTCTTTCATCTATGCAGAATTGAAGTATTTTATCTCCGTGTGAAGGATTTATTTTGATATTCTCCCCTACTTGTTTTGTACCAGGATTACCCGGTATAATAAAAAGTTTATCAAGCAAAGAACTCTTGCTTATTTTAAGTGCTAATGCATGCTCTCTTCCACCTGAGCCAATTATAAGAACCCTCATAAAACTTCTTTCTTTATAATAGACTGCAACTGTTTTGTAAGTTGTTCTGTAAGAGCATCTCTCCTGTATTTTAGTAAAACATTTTCATCTGGTTTAGGCAGTTCATTTTTTTTATAAAGTTCATAAACTTTTATGAAGGTATTTTTAATTCCATCAATATCATCAGGTTCATTAAT
>CAYNUV010000547.1:0-2371 GCA_964400245.1 uncultured Ignavibacteriaceae bacterium | reverse complement strand
AACATAGGAAAAATTTATGAACAGAATTCAATTAGATAAAGACATCCAGCCCCTTTCTGAGTTTCGATCAAAAGTAGCTTTTTATTTTGACAAAGTTAAAAAGACAAAGAGACCATTAATTATCACCCAAAATGGAAAAAGTGCTGCAATATTATTAGATGTTTCCGAATATGAAGCAATGATTGATAAAATAGAGGTCCTGGAAGATATCAAATTAGCCGAAGCACAAATCAGCAATGGTTTGGAAATCTCTCATAAAGATATGAAGAAAAGATTTTCTAAGAGGTCCTGAAAGTGAAAATATTCTGGTCGCCCTTTTCAATTAGAAATTTTAAACAATTATTACCTGATAAAGATTTAGAATAATTTTATTATAATCGTTCATATTTCCAATTTTGGGAATAGGGCACGCATGAAAACAAGAAAAAAATTCCTGAATAAAAACCAGATGAAAGATTATAATTTATATTCCACTAATGAAAGAGTTTTCCAGTTTAAGTAAATAATTTTGAGGGATTCATTAATATGAAAAAAATGTCAATAGTTATCATAGTTTTAATTGCTATTATAATTCCATTCATCAATGGATGTGCAACTATATTAAAAGGATCAAATGAAACAGTTGATATAAATTCAGACCCTAACGGAGCGAAAGTTTATGTTAATGGTCAGATGCTCGGGAAAACACCATTGCAAGTAAAACTTTCTGCTAAAAACACACATTATATTGAATTTGTAAAAGAAGGATATGAAAAGAAAACTTATATTCTTTCAAGTTCTGTTGGTGGTGAGTGGATAATTCTTGATATTTTGCTTGGAGTATTACCCTTAATAATTGATGCCGCCACAGGTAGCTGGTATAATTTTGACAATAATTATTCAGGTGTATATCTGGAAAAAAATATTAAAGTAAGTGATTCATTAAATGATACTGAAATTTTTGTTCCATCATTATCAGAAGATAAGTCCCCTTTATTTTTATCAATAAAACTAACGAACAACAATGAAGAAATAATATTTGATGGAAAGGTTTCTCTTATTTATAAAAGTTTGTGGGAAAAATCTTTACTTTCTGCAAAAGGAGTTTGGGCTTTTCCGATAATTTAATTGGTCCATTTAATGAAATGTCAATACGTTTATCAAAAGGTGATATTATTTATCTAAAAATAGATGTGAATACTATTTATAGAATAGAAGTAATTCAAGAAGTATTAAATAATTTAAATCTTGAGTTTACTAAGTTGTAGGCAACTCGGTCTAACTCGGTTATCTTGTCCAAGCTTTTAATAAAATGAAAATATTTTTAATAATTATGGGTTTTATGGATCTAAATAAGCTGCGGCTTCCATACCGTTATATACAATATTCAAATTCAAACTTTGAGGTAAATATTAAATGTCAAAAGTCAGAGTTTCTATTCCAAAAGAAACTAAAGAAAGAGTTCTAAAAGAATTCAATTACCGTTGTGCAATTTGCGGTTCAGATAATCCTCATTTGCATCATATTGATGAAAATCCATCTAACAATGAAATTGAAAATCTAATCCCTCTTTGCCCGAATCATCATCTTGGTGACCAACATAATCCAACTGTCGTAATTCCTTTTCATAAAATGAAATTATTTAGAGAATATAAAGATCCGAGTATCCTGTCTTCTAAATTTGAACCACTATATCAGCGTCTGGTTTTTCTTTTTAATGTTAATGATATTAGTGCTGACAATGAATTGACAGGAGATTCAAATCAATTAATAAGATTCGTTTCTTTTCTGCATATGGGTGAATTCTATAGTAGAGAATTGAGAGAACTTATTGGTTCATCCTCTCGCACATATTTGGATGGTAGACCAGTTAGAGAATACGAGAGAGAATATCGCGAACAACTTATTATGAATAGAAGAAAAGCAATTAATTTGATTATAGAATTATTACGTTATCAAAATTGGATAGATAAATAAACCAATGCTTTTATCCAACCGTTTTTTTTCTCGTGGTACTAATGCACAGTAGCACAGATTTAGTAATCTGTGCACGCGAAAATTTTCATTTCAAATAAATCATTTTAATTGTCTGGAAATAGCTTTTATCAGAAACAAGAGATTCAGCGTTCATTCTTATGTAATAAACTCCGGAAGAAAAATTATTTGCATTCCAGGTTTCATTGTAAAAACCGGTTTGCCTTACTTCGTTTTCCAACATGGTTATATTGCTAAAAAACAAAAGTTGATTTATAAAATCATAGAGACTATATTCGGTCTAAAAAAGGATTGACTATGAAATTAAGTGAATCGGTAAAATCAATAAGCTATTTAAAAGCCAATGCAGCGGAGCTGATAAATAATATTAACAAGAATCAAAAAACTTTTGTTATTA
>CAYNUV010000546.1:0-2383 GCA_964400245.1 uncultured Ignavibacteriaceae bacterium | reverse complement strand
CCCGCCTGGATAAAAGTAACCAGGGGCTGTATGCCTGTTGTTGGACGGTTCAAATTATATTTTATCCCATTCCCTTCTGCAATATTCCATGCAACTGTCATCATATAAAAACCATCTTCAGTAAATGGCTGATCAATAATGTATGGGAAAAAATTTCCATGGTTCATTGATGTTGGAAAACCATCATTGGATTTTAATGAAAGAATAAGAACAAATGAAATAAAAAGAAGGAAGAAAAGTTTAAGCATTTAGATATTTTTATAAAATTTTTACTGAAAGTTTACCAAAATTTTCAAGTTCAGTGCGGAGATAACAATCAAGCGGCTTCCTGCGGAGTGTCTGAAATTATAAAAAAACATATTTATTTGTAGGGACAGAAAATTATTCTGTCCTACGGGGATAACAAGATTTGTTGTCCCTTCATCATTGGTATTTAACATATAATCTTTTTTGATTTCTTTCCGGACTTAATTAAATAATCCACAAATAAAATACTCAGGATAATAGTGAACGGCTCGGCGGTAAATTGATGACGCTGAGTCGCAAATGTGAGGAAGTGAATTAGCGTAACGGAAATAATGGGAAAAGCCATTAACAAGACAAAGTCTTTGTTGTATCCAACTTTTTTTCTGAATATCAAACAGAAAACTGCAAGAATAAAAAAAGGAAATCTTAAACCGTGTAAAACCATGCTCACTATCCCGAAGTTATTTGCAGGTACAACGGGACCCCACAAGCTCCATAAAGTAAAAATCCTCTGCTTTGCATATTCAACCGGATGGTTTACAATGAAATTGAAATATGTTTTAACCGGATGTTTTAATTCATCTCTGCTAAAATTCTTTAATTCAAAATCTAAATTATAACCGTACCCGCTGATTGAAACCAGGGTATTATAATATTGATTGCCCGGTGGAGCTATAATTCCCGACCACTCTAAGGAAATGAAGAGTAATATCCCGGCTATAAAACCAATTGCGGTTTTTAATGCGGGATTCTTTTTCTTCCTGAAAAAATCATAAAGAATAATAAAAGGCAAAACTAAAAATAATGAAGGCCTGAATGTATAAGACAAATAACCAATAAATCCCGATGCAGGATATTTTTGATAAGTGTAGAGCAAAATACTCAGAACAATTAAAAACAAAGAAGAAGTTTCGGTATAAATAAACCTTACATTGCTTACTATGTGGGGATAAAAAGTTATTATTAAAACCACAAGCAATTTTACTTTCTCTACAACATTATTATGGGCGAGAATCCTTTCTATCATTACAATAATGAAAATTTGCATGACAATGTTTAACACGACAAGAACTACCGTTGCGCTGCCTTCGTCTAAAAGCATTATACCTGAGAGCAAAAGCGGAAGACCATTCGGGAAAAAAGAAATTGGGTTTCCTTCTATTATTCCCTTTGCCATATTAAGGTATATTTGAGTATCACGGCCATACCAGCCCAAACCTGAAAAGAAGGCTACGTAAACTCTTGCCAGTAAGCCCAGAAAGAGAATCAAATAAAAAAGTTTTTTGTAGGTTATTTTAATGTTCAATGGGTTCTTGATAAAAAAAAGAATTTAATTTAAGGGACAGAATTTTATTCTGTCTTACGGGATGGCGAACACATAGAAAAAAATGGAAGATGGACGAAATAACTAGTTTCATATCTACTAAGAATTTATACATTAACTGATTTACGAATTATGAATTTATGATTTGCGAATTAGCGAATTTATGTTTTGAGAATTTTCATTTAATAGTTATTTAGAATTGAACTAAAAACTCAATTTTGAAGAATTTTATTTTACTTTTTGTTTACTTTTAGGAGCAAAAAAAAATTTAAAAATTTACCTTTCGTTAACCTTTTAGAGTAAAAAATGAAAAAAGAAGACTTAAAAATTAAATTTGTTGAACTAAGAGCCACCGGGTACACTTATGAAAAAATCTGCGGCCAATTAAAAATAACCAAACCAACGGCTATAAAATGGGGAAAGGCATTTTCTGATGATATTGAGCGACAGCAAAAATATTTAATATCCAAAATATTTTCTGAAAGAATAGTTGAACAAGAACAGGGCATACTGGTAAAGCTTGAACAGTTCCGCAGAAAAAAGAACATGAATTTGAGCAATAAAATCAGCGACAAGATTGATAATAAATTATTCAAAGGATTAGAAAAAATTTTTATAAAGAAAATAAAAGCCATTCATTTAAGAATGAATGATGATATGGTTACAAATGCTGTTTTTATTTTTGATGACGATTTAATTGTCGGAAGCCAGGAGTAATTTGTTCATATTCTTTCGATGTTGTTTTCATTTGCAGTTTCATTTTCATTCTTATATTCCTTTATTTGACTCAAAAGGTCCATTGACTTTATCACC
>CAYNUV010000545.1:0-2386 GCA_964400245.1 uncultured Ignavibacteriaceae bacterium | reverse complement strand
GTGTGCTTAGGTGTTTGGCCATCACAAACAGTAATCTTAAAAGATTTTATTTGTTTAAAGAAGCCATAATATTTTCAATAACAACATCACATCTTTCATTTCCGAAAGGATAGATATCTTCTTTAGATAAGTTTTCTGAAAGATATTTTAATAAGAATTGTTTTGCCCTGTGAAGGCGGATTTTAACATTCACTTTACTTATTCCCAAACATTCGGCTGTTTCAACGGTATTCATTCCCTCAATTTCTCTAATAACATAAACAGTCCGGTAGTTTTCAGGAAGTGATGATAAAGCTTTTTCTAGAATATTTGAAGCTTCTTTTTCCATAGTAATCGTCTCCGGATTTTGATGCATTGGAATAGGAGAAGTTACATCAGAAATAAAAATTTGTTTAGAGTTTTGCCTTTTATACATCAGGCATTCATTAATCAGGATTCTTATAAGCCAGGTTGAAAAAAACGCTCTTCCTTCAAATTGATTTAACTTTAAATATGCATTAATGTAGGTCTGCTGAAGCATATCATCACAAATATCATCATCAATTCCATATGACCTGGCAATCCTGTAAAGCTTTTGATTGTATTTCTTCATTATAAAACGGAATAATTCTTTTTCCCCGCTTTTAATTCTTTTAATTAATTCTTCGTCTTTTAATGATTCTGCAGTCAGTATTTCTTCACTGAACATAATACCTCTGATAAATTCTGTCTTAAATTAAAAAATAAAAATTAAAAGTGTAACCGGCAGAACCAGTTTTTCATCTAAGTACAAAAAAAGGAGGAAAATATGCTTACAGCAAGTATAATTATTTTTGCTATTGCTGCTGTTTTAGGATTAACTATTATAGTTCCTTTGCTTCAGGGTAAACCAACTAAAAAATCAGTTGTTTTTCTTCATGGAGGAATAGCAGCAGTTGGTTTGGTAATTTTAATTGTTTACGCAATGAATAATCATGCAACTCCAATGTTAAGTATTGCAATTTTTGTTGTTGCTGCATTAGGCGGCTTTATATTGCTGGTAAATGATCTGAGAAAGAAACCCGGCCCAAAAGCTTTGGCAGTAATTCATGCTCTTGCTGCAGTAACGGCATTTATAATTCTTTTATTGTTTGCTTTCAGTTTGTAAAAATTGAAAAGGTTTATTGCGGATTTACTCAGAGGAAAATTTTTCGGACATCCAATTCATATGATGCTTGTTCATTTCCCATCAGCATTGTTTCCTGTAAGCTTAATTGCTGATCTTGCGGCAATTATTTATGGAGAACATACCTTTTATACTTTTGCATTTTATTCAGCTGTTGCTGGGATAGCATTTGGCTGGTTGGCTTTATTATTTGGAGTAATTGATTTGCTGAGAATTCCTCCTGAACATTCTGCATTTTATATAGCTTTGATACATGGAGGTTTAAATTTTTTCTGGCTGATTTTATTTTCAATTGTTATAGGAATGGAAATAAAAACTTATCCGGAAACAGGATATTCATCTATGAAGTTAATTGTAAAATTAGCTGCCGTTACCGGATTACTTTTCTCCAACTTCTTAGGTGGCGAGCTGGTTTTGAAATTTGGTATTGGTAAAAAGGAATAGAACAATTTACTATTTCAATAACTACTATGTGAGGCTACCCTCGAAGGTGAGCCTCAACTTTCTGTAATTCTATAAAAGTCATTTTATTTGTCTCAATAAAATTTCCCGTCTTTAACTTATAGAAGTAAATTCCGCTTGGAAGATCTTTCCCATTATTAAAATGTTCTACATAGCAGAAACCATTCCTGTAACCTGGCGGGCAACTTTCTGGTTGAATTCAAAAGTAAGGCTTTTGTAATTAACAATATCTATTATGGTTCCAATGAAACATAATCCGGCTGTAAAAACATAAAGCAACCCCATTCCAATCTGGTCAATAATAAATCTTTGAATACCTGCAACACCAAGAAAGCCTACAAGAGTTAACAACAGAATTGTCTGCGGATCCTTTCTCCGTGAATTATAAATTAATGCGAACTGCTTTATGTGTTCATCATTCATATCTTTTACCAATGACTGAACGTACATTAACTCATCACTTTCAATATTGGGTAAAAGTTGTAAAAGATTAACCATATAAACTCCTTTTTAATAAGATAATTTTGAAATAGAAAAACGTGTGCTCTTTTTTGCTAAAGTAAATATTCTGTAAACAAGAATCAGGAAAGCTGCGCCGCCAAACGGATGCAGATTAAATGATTTGGTAAAATCCAGGTGAATGAAATGATGTATTGATCTGCCTAAACCGCAGCCGGGACAAAAATCAATACCAAGATTATTAAATGGACAGAGGGTAAAGTGTGATAATTCAGTATTAAAAATTGTCTTTTGACATTAAAAAATCTATTAACCTTAAAA
>CAYNUV010000544.1:0-2393 GCA_964400245.1 uncultured Ignavibacteriaceae bacterium | reverse complement strand
TATCCTGTTGTTCCTAAAGGAAGGGATGAAATAAGAGTGCAACTTTCTGCAATTCACACTGAAAAAGAAATAGACTATTTTGTTAATGAATTGGCAAGATATTCAAAAGAGATTGGAATTATCTAGGAGTATGCTTGTGATCTATTCACCCTCAAGTCTTTGAGAATCATCACTATGATAAGTTAAGTTTGGGAACGCTAGATCCCAATAACATATTTAAAGTGAAAAATGAACAAGAGGGTATGGAAGAGAAAGATATAAAATCAGTTAAAGCAACAATAAAAAAGTTTTTAAAAGATGGCTCAAAGGTCCTCGAAATAAAATATACTGGTAAGGCTATGAATGCTTCCAAGTATTATCATAAGGTGATATTTACCAATCCATTGTGGTTTTTTATTAAAATGATAATAATTAGCATATGCTATTTTTTACCTGCAGGTGAATTCAAGAATTTTTTTTATAGAATGTTAGGGATGAAGATTGGAAAACAAGTTTTCATATCCGGAGGAGTTACTGTTGATATGGGCTTCCCACAATTAATAACCATTGAAGATGGAACTGTAATAGGCATGGGAGCCACAATTTTTACGCACGAATCAACTATAGCAAAAATAAGGATTGGTAGAGTCCGAATTGGAAAAAGAGCTTTGATCGGAATAAATTCAATAATACGTTCTGGTGTTTCTATAGGAGATAATGCGGTTGTTGCAATAGGTTCTGTAGTGGCTCATGATGTAGCAGATCATGAATTAGTTATGGGAGTTCCAGCAACAAAGATTAAGACATTATCAAAGCCCTTATAAAAGTAAATTAAGGATTAAAGTCAAAGAATAACCATAAGTTTATAATTAAGTTTTTAACAATATTTTAATGGTTTTAGTTAAAATATTAGGGCTGATAGACTTACTCGCTTCAATTGCATTTTTAGCAATAATATTTTCTGCAACTCTTCCAATACAAATTATCCTTTTCTTTGGGCTTCTTCTTTTTGCAAAAGGGCTATTCATATTAACTGGAGATCTGTTGAGCGTAATAGACATAGCTGCTTCAATTACAATTATTTTTTCTTTGTTTTTTACACCTCATTTGACGATTCTATGGATATTGAGTTTGTTACTTATGTCTAAAGGAGCTGCCAGCTTTTTATAGAAGAATATTTTGCAGCTTTTTTATAAGGAAAAATTCTCGGGAATCCATCACATCATGTCTAACCATCCAGATTATGTCTAAAATGGAGTGTAAAACCATTCCGATAAAAATAAAGAAAAATGGGTTAAAGAATAAACCCAATAATCCTATAAGAATATGGGCTTCTACTGTGTGGAATATATGAAAATCTTCTTTTTGACATACTCCTGTTTCTTTTTTTTGGTCAATTATTCTTTCTCGTAATTCATAATGGTGATCTATAGCCTCTTTTGGACCCCACTTTCCATGCTTGAATGCTGCAGTGATATAATGGTCAAAATCGATAAAAACTGAAGCAAATAGGATCAAAAATAATGAAAAGTAATTTGTTTCAGGAGAAATTAATTTAAAGATTAAACAAAAAATAATTCCCCAAAATATATGCCATCGAGGAAGCATAAATTACTTATCCCCTATCTTTCTTATTATATCTGCGAAAGCTGGTCTTGTGATTAAAATACCAACACTTACTCCTATGATTGTTGTTAAAGCAAATCCTTTAAGCATTCCTGCTCCAGTCCAAAATAATGGCATCATTGAAGCTACATTAGTTACAAAAGAACCTACAATTATAAAGAAAGCCAACTTTATTTTATCCCTTATACTCGTCTCTCTTTCATCTTTTCTTGACGCATCAAGTAATAATATTTGATCTCCTACTCCTGTTCCAATTCCTGCAATTATTCCTGCAATGCTTGGAGCATCTAAATTCCAACCAAGCAAGGCCGCAATTCCTACTGTGATAAATGCTTCTGAAAACATTGTTAAAATTACTGCAAGTGAAAGATTTATTCTTCTATATCTTGCAAAAATGATTATTGAAACTACTATAAATACGGCTATCCCAAGAAAGATTAAGCTACGAGTAAACTCCTTTCCAAGAGCTGGGGAAATGGTGTCTATCTTTATAATTTCTAATTTATATGGAAGACTTCCGGTAATAAGAACTGTTTGAAGTTTATGCATTGAAACTCTTGCATCAGCTACTGCTGCTTCAGGAGTTGTGCCCACACCAGAACCTTGAATGGAGATTTGAGAGGCTACTTGCCCTTTAAGGCCTGAACTTATTCTTAATTCGTCAACTATATTTCCATCCAGAATAAGAGTTAGATTTTCTGAGAGATATTGACCTGCAGAAGCTGGATCTATTGGAATTACTCTTGTAATATCTGCATGACGCTGGGCTGCTTCTGAACTTAAAGTTA
>CAYNUV010000543.1:0-2399 GCA_964400245.1 uncultured Ignavibacteriaceae bacterium | reverse complement strand
ACCTTATGATGAAAAAAGAGTTGAAGAAATAAAAAACTATGTGCTTGGTAAGGATAAATTATTTAAAAAAGGAAAGGAGATAACTGCAATCGGATATATCCCTAATTCAATAGTAATTAACTTAAACAAGAAATTTAAGTTTAAACAGAATAGATCGGAATATTCTATTGTATTTCCTGATATATCCAAAATTCAATCTTATAAAAATTCCATTGAGATTATTGACGGTCAGCATAGACTATTAGCTTTCGACAATGATACTAAAGAAAAATTGGCTAATGATATTTACGAAATGACTTTTGTTGCTTTCGCTGATCTGACAATTGATGAGAAAAGGGAAATCTTTATGGTTTTGAATGAAAGACAAAAATCGGTTGCCAAAAATATATTATTAAGACATAAAAAATTACTTAATCTTTTACTCGAAGAAGATGAGACGAGGTACGATATACTTATTCGTCTTAATTCAGAAAAGGATTCTCCATTCTACGGAAAAATTATTATTGGAGGGAAAAAAATAAAATACGGAATCAAATTATCTGAATTTGATCGTGATCTCAATTCATCTAAAGCATTGGATGATCTTATTAAAAG
Organism: uncultured Ignavibacteriaceae bacterium; assembly: GCA_964400245.1. Lineage (GTDB taxonomy): Bacteria > Bacteroidota > Ignavibacteria > Ignavibacteriales > Ignavibacteriaceae > RBG-16-34-14. Next base: position 1,805 of record CAYNUV010000543.1, on the reverse strand, counting down.
CGATGGCCAGTTAAGAAAAAACGGTTATCAGGTCATTAAAAATTATTTTTCCGCGTGGAAAGAAGTCTTTAATAATATATGGTTCGTCAGCAATAATACACTCACCAAAATGGCTGGTATCCGATTTCAATGTCATTTATTTACAAGTATATATGCTATTTTAAAAATCCAAGGAAATGATTTTAGAAAGGAAAAGTTTATAAACATTATAAAAGAAATTAAGAAAGAGTTTTTCGATGACTATTTCAACATTAAAGAACCCAAATATGCTAAAAGTTTTCTGGAAAGAGGAGAAACTATCAAACTTGCTAAAGGAATTGGCAAAACATTAAAAGATAAATATCAGATGGAAGAGGAAGATATTATTGTCTGAATAGTATGCAATCGTTTTATTTAAAATTTTCCAACATAACTATTGAAGCTAAGAATACGCTTTTAGAAAATCTTAAGTCTTTTCTATTAATTAGCTCATCATTAGATAATTATACAAAAAAATTAGTACAAGATAAAAAGTCATTTCATTTTACTCCGATCGCTCAAAAGTTTAAGTTTTCAAAAATTAAACCTAAAGCTAAAATTAATCCTTTGAGATATGCAGAAACTAAGGATTACATTCACCGAACAGTTAATTTCCAAATTAACAATGCTATTTTTGTATTTAATATGGACATATTCGAATCGTGGATAATGGATTTAATTAGAATAAAGCTATTAAATTATCCAAAATCATTTCCATTAAATAAATCTGAAGAGGTATTTGATAATAAGAATATTTCTGTTAAACTAATCAAAGATGCAACAACATTAGATGATTTATGGGAAAAAATAATTGATGAGTATATTTATAAAATAGGATATAAAGATATCGGTAAGCACTTAGAATTGTTAAGCAAACATTATAACATTAAAATTAAGAAAAACGATATATTTGGTAACATCAATGAATTTAGTTTAAGAAGAAATATCATAGTGCATAATAAGATGATTGTTGGTAAAATTTATATGAATAAAGCTGGGAAATTCGCACGTTATAAATTAGGTGACAAAATTTTATTGGATTCAAACTCGTTATTTGAACAAACAGATCTTCTACTACGATTTATTACTGATTTTCAAACAGAGTTCAAGAAATAATGAACAACCTCATCCATAACAAAAAAATCTATACTCCTTATGAATACAAAACCGAAAAAGAGTTTGAACAGGAGATAGTGAATAATGCAAAAGTCATCTTCGGTGAGAAAACAATTTACATAGATGTAAAGAAAAAATTGGCGAATGACAACATTGTAACTATTCCTGATGGTTTTGAGAAAGTGTTTCTCGGTCAGAACTGCTGGTATGCAATCCGTATTTCATCATCAATGTTAAACCGAATTAAATACATTGCTGGTTATCAGGCAAATCCTGTTTCGGCAATTACTCATTATGCAGAAGTAGATCGTATCGAAAAGTATCAGGATGGTATTAAATACATTGTTTACTTCAAAGGACCCGCAAAGAAAATAAATCCTATTGAACTTGGCAAACGCGAAAAAGGTGTAGCTCCGCAAGCACCTAGATATACTAACCTCAAAAAATTACTCAAAGCTAAAACTATCCCTGAAGTATTTTAGTTATTTATGGAAACCCTTGCAATGGTTTCATTCGTTCGCCAGTTGTCACGGCCAGAGCGTGACAACCTTGGGAATGGGGAAAAATGGAACGCAATATTATTTAATGAAATAAATTTCAACTCATTCAGGATTCTTCTGAACAAGCACCTTATCCACTCTTTTGCCATCCATATCAACAACTTCGAATTT
>CAYNUV010000542.1:0-2401 GCA_964400245.1 uncultured Ignavibacteriaceae bacterium | reverse complement strand
GAAACTGAGTGTATTTCTTCAACAGAAAAAATTGTTTTGATCAGTTCCCTCAGTTGAGTAATGTCAAAACATTAAAAATTGTTTGCTTCAATTCTTTTCTTTGAACTATAATATCAACAAATCCCTGTTCAAGCAGAAATTCAGATCTCTGAAAACCTTCAGGTAAATCTTTGCCTATGGTTTGTTTAATAACACGAGGACCTGCAAAACCAATTAATGCACCTGGTTCTGCAATATGAACATCTCCAAGCATTGCATAACTCGCAGTTGTTCCACCAGTAGTAGGATCAGTTAAAACAGAAATAAAAGGCAAACCCAGTTCAGAATATTTTGCAAGGCGCGAACTTGTTTTTGCTAATTGCATTAGCGAGTAAGCCCCTTCCATCATTCTGGCACCGCCGCTTGCTGATAAAATTATTAACGGGATTTTATTTTTATATGCTTTATCGGTTAACCTTGCTATTTTTTCACCAACAACAGACCCCATACTGCCACCAATAAATTTGAAATCCATACAGCCAAATGCTATTTCAACTCCGTTAAGTTTCCCGGTTCCGGTTCTTACAGCATCATTAAGCCCGACTTTCTGAATTGTTTCCTCTATTCGTTGTGAATATTTTTTTGTGTCTTCAAAGTTTAACGGATCTGCAGAACGCATTTTTTTATCCATTTCTTTAAAGGAACTTTTATCTAAAAGGATATTAATATATTCTTTACTGCCTATCCGGAAATGGTAACTGCATTTATTACAAGTCCATAAATTTTGTTGAAGTTGCTTTTTATGAACAATCTCATTACAGCTTGGACACTTTTCCCATAGACCATCCGGTAATTCTTTTTTTTGAGTCTCAGGAGAAATATTCTCCTTTGATCTCTTGAACCATGCCATTAATTCGATCCTTCTTTCAGAATGTCAGCATAAATGGTAAGATATTTTTGAGGCTCTTTAGGATCGTTGGAAATAATGGTAACATTCCTGGACATTTTCCCGGAACGATTTGCAGTATTAAGTTCAACTTTTAATGTTGTTTCTTCACCGGGAGCGAGCTCTTTTTTACTAAGTACAGTTGCTGTGCATCCGCAGGATGTTTTAACTTCTTTTATAGATAGAGTTTCATCGCCTGAATTTTTAATAGAAAATATATGATCAACTACTTTACCTTCAGTAACTTTACCAAAATCAAATTGAGTTTTTGGTAAATCCAGTACAGGACCTGAATTGTTGATTTTAAGATTTGCTTGTTCTTTCTTTACAACATTACCTGTAAATTTCAGTTGGATTTCAGCATGTTCTTTATCATTAGATGTTACATAAACAATTTTATTCTGTTTACCAACTCTGCCTGTTGAATTAAACTCAACCCTAATATTTGTTGATTCGCCGGGTGCAAGTTCTTTTTTATCAGGCAAAGCAGCGGTACATCCACATGAAGCTCTTACATTTGTAATTTTCAGTACATCTCCGCCGGTATTTGTAACAACAAAATTGTGTCGAACTTTTTCACCTTGTACAATATCACCAAAATCATGATCTGGATTCTGAACAACAATCTTGGGTTCAAGGATCTGAGAGTATCCCAATGCTGTAAACAAAAAGACTAAAAGTGAAATCTTCTTAATCATTTTCTCATTCCTTTTATTATTAATTCTTTAAGATAATTTGGTTCCATTAAATCGTAGTTAAAAGTTAATAAATTACTACCAAAAATTTTTGCCCATTTAGCAATGTATTTTGGTGAAGGAGCTGAAAATATATCTGAAGTTATTTCAGAATTCTCATTAAAATTGCCGAATATCAGTTCTTTATCAGCTTCTTTTATTAGCTCAGATTGTTTAATTATTTGCAGATTCTCTTCAAATATATAACTATTACCTTTAATTTGAAACCTTGCAAAATATAGTTCTTCTGCATTCACTTTATTTGCAATTGTAAATGTTGTTCCTTCACTTAACGAATCACATAACTGTAAAGCCATTGCTTCAAAAGTTGGTACAGGAATAATTGGAAGTGAAGAACCGAAAGCTAATCCTTTAGCTGCTGACATTCCGATTCTTAATCCTGTAAAAGAACCAGGCCCGGAAGATACAGCAATGCTGCTTACCTGATTAATCGAACTTGCTGATGTATTAAAAACCTTATCAATCAGTTCAAAGATTTTTTCTGAATGAGAATGTTTTAATGAAAGTGAAAAATCATAATTTTTTTCTTCATCAAAATAGAGACATACTCCACAAATCTGTTGGGATGTTTCAATTGCAAGGATTGGTTTGTTTTCACTCATAATTATCAAACCTGAAATGGCGTTTTGTATCTTCCAGGATTTCTATGCTTATCTCAATTCTTTTATTCGGAAGGATTTCAGGAAGCAGGTTTCCCCATTCAATAAAAATAATTGCTTCA
>CAYNUV010000541.1:0-2403 GCA_964400245.1 uncultured Ignavibacteriaceae bacterium | reverse complement strand
CGGAAATAGTGTTCATCAAAGAGTGCAGTATGTATGGATTTGCTTATTGAAAAGTCTGTAGTTAAAAAAGTGATGGTCGAATTAATCAATAATAAAAAAAAGGCGAAGACAAAGGAGTAAACTATTATTCTGAATAATAAAAGGAAGAGATATGTTTTACTTCTGAATCTGATAAGGAAGAGAAATTCTTCACAAAGACCTATAACAGTACCAACAAAAAACCCAACAAACAATCCCCTGAAAGTCGGGCTGGGATTATCAATTTTATCAATATTTTGAAGAAGGAACCCGATTACTATACCAGCAATTATTCCTATAACACTAAAGTTAGCAACGTTTTTTAGTTTATAGTTTCTTGTAACAAACATTTCAATAAGAAAATTAAACAAAATATAAAGATTAGTCTAACAAATTATATCCTGATCTTATACGCATCAGAGCTTTTATGTATTATTGTCACTAAAAATTTAAATTTGAAATAAGAATGTTAGGTGAATTGCATTTTGTAAAACAATTAATAATATTAGATTGAATTAAAAAATGAGTTGTAAATGAAAATAAGCGAGATAGAAAAAGCTGCACTGCATTTACCATTAAAAGAACGAGCAACACTTTCTTATAAGCTTCTTGAGAGTATTGATTCTGAAAATAGTGACAACATAGATGAAATCTGGCAAAATGAAGTTGATGAAAGATATAAGCAAATAAAAAGCGGAAAAGCAAAAACTAAGAAAGCAGAATTAGTTATTAAAGAAGCTAAAGCAAAATATGAATGATTAATATTGATTTCCACGAATTAGCTGAAAGAGAACTTTTAGATTCCCGCAACTATTATGATGATTTAAAGTTTGAACTTGGAAAGAAATTTATAATTGAAGTTGAGCATATATTAAACAGAATCCGGCAAAACCCTTTAGCATTTCCCATATTTTTCAAAGACTTTAGAAAAGCATTATTAAGAAAATTTCCTTATTCTATTATTTATAATAACAATGATACCGAGGTTTATGTCCGCGGTTGCACATCAAAAAAGAAAACCAAAATATTTTGTTAACAGGTTAAAATAAACGAATAAATTCATCACTATTTCCACCTTCCAAATTAACCTGCTAATTGGTATTTTGAACCAACTTCTATAAATAAAAAATGTCTTTAGAATCAGCCGGGTTTACCAAGTTATTAAATAATCTCAGCAGCGGGGATTCTACTGCTTTAAATGAAGTGCTGCCGATTGTCTATAAAGAGTTAAAAAAAATCTCCTCCAAATATTTAAATGAAGAGTACAGAAAAAATACAATGCAGACAACCGAGCTTGTTCACGAAGCTTATATCAAACTTATTGGCAGCAAGAATATAACCTGGCAAAGTAAGGCTCACTTTTTCGGGATAGCTGCAAAAACTATGAGACAAATACTTGTAGATCATGCACGTCATCGTAAAGCATTAAAGAGAGGCGGCGGCGATATAAATATTACACTTGGCGAAACCTCTGTTGTTGTTAATGAGTCCGACCAAATTCTTGCATTGGATGATGCACTTCAGAGATTAGAAAAGGTAGAAGAGAGAACATCTAAAATTGTGGAGCTCCGTTACTTCTCCGGACTATCAATTGAAGAGACCGCAGAAGTACTAAGCATTTCACCCGCAACTGTAAAACGCGATTGGACTTTTGCAAAAGCATGGCTCTACAGAGAATTGCAGTAGCACGCATTGTCACCTTGAGCTTGTTTCAGGGTCTTCATAGCAATCTAAAGATGCTGAAACGAGTTCAGCATGACATATAAATCATGAATCACAATTCAATAAACGAAATAAAATTACTCTTTGAGCAGTTTGTTGAACTCTCATCTGAAAAGCGTAAAAGTTTTTTGGATGAACATTGTAAAGACAATTCTGAGTTAAGGAATGAATTGCTTTCTCTTTTAAAATCTTATGAGCGATCAAATGATTTTCTTGAAGTAGCCGCTATCGAATCAGGTTCAAATGAAATCCAAAATCCATTCATCGGAAAACATATCGGTCCATATTTAATAGAGAGTGAAATTGGTCTTGGCGGAATGGGAATTGTCTATGAAGGTATAAGAGATGACAAAGAGTTTGAACAAAAGGTTGCAATAAAAATTATAAAGCATGGTTTTACTTCAGAATATTTTCTAAAAAGATTCCAGCGTGAAAGACAAACACTTGCAAATCTGAAACACCCCAATATTGCCAGGCTGCTTGATGGAGGAAAGTCATCTGAGGGTTTGCCTTACCTAGTTATGGAATTTATTGATGGAATTCCTGTAACAGATTATTGTGTAGAGAATAATCTCTCAATAAAAGAGAAGCTGAATTTATTCAGATTGGTTTGCGATGCTGTTCAGTATGCACACAGGAATCTTGTGATACACAGAGATATTA
>CAYNUV010000540.1:0-2403 GCA_964400245.1 uncultured Ignavibacteriaceae bacterium | reverse complement strand
CTGAATTCCATCCATATCACCTTTAAGTGAAATATCAAGCAGCACAGCATCCGGCTTTTCTTCTTTTGCCTTACGGATAGCTTCTTCCCCGCACTGGACGGTTGCCAAAACTGTATAACCAACTTTCTCTAAATGCCGTTTCAAATCATAAGAAATGATTACTTCATCTTCAACAATAAGTATTTTCGGTTTATTTATGTGCATCAAAAGAAAACGGTTTGATTAAGAAGCTGTTCATTATGGTCTAATGCTTCTTTTATAATTAAATCAATACTGGTCAATTCGAACGGTACTTAATCCATCGTAGGCAGCAAATCAAATACTCTCACTGAAATATATATTATAAAAATATTTTTGACTGTGATTTAGATTGCATAAGACTTATTAATTACAAGAATTAACAACCGGGATGAAATGAATAAATGATTATTTTGAATAAAACAAATAATTTTTTATATAGGGAAAAGATTTTTAGGAAAAGGGAAGATGAGCGATTTGTCATTGATCGAAGCTTTATCAGATTGTACAACAAGCTGCGGGTGGTGTGTTAATCATTGTATGGATGAAGAAAAATATGGCGTTCTTGTTTATTGCATCAGTGTTCAAAAAGAATGTGTGGAAATACTGAGAGAAGTAAATCTGATTCTATCAAACCAAGCACCTAACTCTATAAAAGAAATTACAGAACTCTTTGAAATACTTTCAGAAAATGTACAGAAGAATATTAAAACCACGAATACCTACACTACTAAATTTATGAATAAGCCCAAAGAAAATCTGAAACCCGGCTGCAGCCAGATCTTTCTTATTTCACAATTACTTGAGCAGTCATTCTCTTATGAAACATAGTTGATTTAAAAAGTGCCGCCTTTGGAAATGAGATAATCATTGGTTTTACTCTCACCCCGCAAATAGAATGAGTTCATTAGCAGTTGCTTGTTATATTACCGATTTACTTTGCAAATAAATAAAGAAACTTCATATCTTTTTCGGGAGTATTATCTTCGGTTCTAAAGCCACAGATAATGTTAAATAATAAGTTTTCTTTTTTGAAATCTTTTCCAAGTGGTGTAGTGAAAGATTGAAACTGTACAGCTATATGAAAAGGATTAGGAGCAGTTTTTCTTTCTATTGAAACAATTTCAATTGGAGAATATTTTTTTACTGCTTCTTCAGGATTAGAGCTACCAGCAAAAATAAATTTATACCTAATAATATTTTCATCTACTTGAAAAACTCTATGATATTCATTTTTAGCTTTGATTTTAGATGCTTCAAAATTTTCTACTCCTTCCAAATCTATAGTCATAAAATGACTGTCACCTAAATCAACAAAAGGAGTTGTTTTCATTTCAGCCAATTTATAATGCGCTGGCATTTGAATTTTTGAATTATCAATTGTTTTAAAGTGTATTTGTCCATCTTGATGATAAGACAACTTTAAAGGAATTGAACTTGATTTCCCTTCAATAGTTGGATTGTATGTTAATTCAGATTCGCCAGTTTTAATTATAGCATACCCACTTTTATATTCTTTGGAAGTGCAGTTCGAAAAATTAAAATATAAGTCTTCTTTATTATCAATAAAAAGTTTAAATATCTTCCGGATCATTCCGGATTTTTCAATGTAAAAATTAGCTTTTTTAGGCATTTATTGAAGGTAATATAACGGCGTTGTTTTTAAGCCGCCGCCCAACACTACAACGTAGCTTTGAAAAACGAACGCCAATAATTATTTGTTATTTTTTTTTGTTCACTACACTCAAAGAGCAACTTACTTTTACAGTGCTACTTTATAACAACACAAATGCCGAACAGTTTAAAGCGGTCGGCTTGAAGAACAGGTTAGCTTGCTGTTAGAAAACTATTTCAATTTCTCGAATAATTTTATCTGATTCATCTTGGACTTCTTTTGCTATCTTATAAATAGATATTGTATTTTTATTCTCTAATATTTGTACAAGATAATCACTATTCTTAGAGATAAATTTTTTAATCTTCTCTCGTAAACTTGAAGGATAAAATCTTTCGGAAACAGAAATCTCATCAAGTAGACCCCCTAATTTTTTTGCTGTATCTGAATTTCTATTCTTATAATCTATGTTATTAATTATTTCTGGATTTTGTTGAAGTTGTATTGCATCAATAAGTATAATTGTATAATAAATAGTTACCTTTCCTAAGGTTACCTTAAGCTTATTAAGAATAGTTATCTTGTCATTTCTTTGAGATCTTTTTTCCTTCCACCATTCTAAAACAATATTGTTTATTGAGGATTTGAAAAATAATAATATGACTAAAAATACGTTAATGATTATACTTATCAGTAAAAAGGTATTCATATACTTTAAAATTTTAATTGCAAGCTAACAGCGTGTTATGTTAAAACACAACACTGTAGTT
>CAYNUV010000539.1:0-2412 GCA_964400245.1 uncultured Ignavibacteriaceae bacterium | reverse complement strand
GATATTTTAATGATTCTTCTTATAGAAATAAAAAAAGTTCATCAAAAGGTAATGGAAAAAGAACAAAGCTGATAATTCTCTCAATTATTGGTACGCTTTTTTTAGCTTTACTTATTTATATAGTTAGTGGTTTGCCTTCACTTGAAGAGCTGGAAAATCCGCGTCCCCAGCTTGCAAGCAAAGTATTTACTGCAGATGGAGAATTGCTTGGACAATTCTTTATAGAAAACAGAATTGAAACCGATATTGACAGCCTTCCTCCTTATTTAATTGATGCATTGATTGCAACAGAAGACAGGCAATTTTATGATCACTGGGGAGTTAATCTGTCGCGGTTTTTCAAAGCAATGATTAAAAATGTATTTACATTTTCGCGGGAAGGTGCAAGTACAATTACTCAGCAGCTTGCAAAGAATTTGTACGAGCTAAAATCTTCGGATGAGAATACTTTTGAAACTGTGATCAGAAAAATCCGTGAGTGGATAAGTGCAATCCAGATTGAAAAAAATTACACGAAGAAAGAGATACTAGAACTATATCTTAACGTTTCATACTTTGGAAGAAGTGCTTACGGAATCGAATCTGCATCCAATGTATATTTTAATAAGAAAGCTATTGATCTTACAATTCCTGAATCGGCTTTATTCATTGCTTTACTTAAATCCCCGGTATATTATGATCCGATTAATAAAGTAAAAAATGCAACCAATCGCCGTAATCTGGTAATGTATAACATGGTTGTTACAGAAAAATTAAGTGGAAGTAATTATGAAAAATTAAAGACGCAGCCAATCACTCTTGCCTCGGAAAGAATTGGCGGATCTATAACCGAAGCTCCTTACTTTATGGAATATATAAGGCAGCAGCTAACTCCAATTGCAGATAAATATGGTTTCGATTTATACAGGGGCGGGATGAATATCTATACAACTCTTGATATGAGAATGCAGAAAATTGCTAACACAGTTGTTACAAAACATCTGGCGGAATATCAAATTCTGTTTAATAAAAACTGGAAGTGGGATAAAAATAAAGATATTTTATCTGTTCTTATCGACAAAGCAATTAAAAATAATAACCAGTATAGAAGTGCAGCAGATAAGGAAGAGAAAGCAAAAATTTATAACAGGTTTAAATCAAGTCTAAACTTTATTGATTCTGTAAAAAAAGCAGAAGCTACAGTCCAGGCAGGATTCGTGGTAATTGATCCTGTTACAGGATACATTAAGGCACTTGTTGGAGGAGAGAATCAATATTTTGGAAGAGGATTAAATCATGTTACAGGAATTAAAAGACAACCGGGTTCATCCTTTAAACCTATTGTTTATACTGTAGGAATAGATAATGGATATTCTCCTGCATATACTCTTCTTAACCAGAAATTTAATTATAATGGTTGGTCACCGGAAAATTCCAATCTTGAATATGGTGGCTATATAACTTTACGAGAGGCGCTTGCTTATTCAATTAATGTTATTGCCGGCAGATTAACAATTGGAGAAATTGCTCCGCCAAGCCAGGTTCTTAAATATGCCGAAAGAATGGGAATTCATTCAAAGTTAAATGCTTATCCTTCAATTGCTCTTGGCACTTCTGAATTAAGCCCTCTTGAATTGACATCTGCTTATGGAACAATTGCAAACAATGGTGTTCATGTGGAACCAATATCAGTGCTAAGAGTAGAAGACCGGAATGGGATTCTCATTGCTGATTTTGCACCTGAATATACAGAAGCAATTTCTCCACAGACAGCAGCTGTTATGACAAGCATGCTTCAGGATGTAGTGAATTATGGTACAGGTGCAGGAGTAAGAAGATATTTCCAATATCCTGCAGCAGGAAAAACAGGCACAACACAAAATTATTCAGATGCGTGGTTTGTTGGATTTACTCCAAATCTTGTTGCCGGTGTTTGGGTTGGTTTTGATGATCACAGAGTTAAGTTCACAAACTGGTATGGGCAAGGCGCGAAAGCCGCTTTACCTATCTGGGCTATGTTTATGGAAGCTGCTTACAAAGAGTTGGATTTGCCACTGGAATATTTCCATACTGCTGAAGGAGTTGATACGGTTAGATTCTGTAAAGAAACAATGGATCTTGGTGATACTCGTTTAGCAACAGATAATTGTCCTGAAGTTGTAACAGATATTGTTCTCAGTAAAAACATTCCTCAATCTTGTGAGATTCATTCAGGTGGAGCAAAAATAAAACGTGAAGACAGACGAGGTGATACGGGATGGTAGAAAGTCAATAATCAGTCATGAGTAATCAGAAATGGTAGGAAGGTAATGAGTATAGAAAAGTTGTTAAAATGCAGTTTCATTTTCAATTTTTAATTGTTCATTTTTAATTATGAACGCCCGGATGGTGGAATTGGTAGACACGCTAGGTTCAGGGTCTAGTCCGAGTAAT
>CAYNUV010000538.1:0-2417 GCA_964400245.1 uncultured Ignavibacteriaceae bacterium | reverse complement strand
TTGTTACTGCAACGAGAGCTGTTCTAAAAAATGGGTTAACATTACTTGGGGTTAGCGCGCCGGAGAGAATGTGAGATTTAACTCGAAAATGTTTAAGTATTTAGTAAGTCACAAATTTGAAACTATATAAAGGATAGAAAAAAGAATAAAAAATAAATGGCTGAGTGTATTTTTTGTGGAAAAAATCCAGAAAGTAAAACAAAAGAACATGTATTTCCTCTTTGGTTATTAGAACTCACTGGAAATATTTCTACAAAAGGTACATTTGGATTTGATTTAAGTAAAAATCCACCGGAACCAAGGATCATTCCTTTTAAATCATTTCAGTTTCCAGCTTGTAACCAATGTAATCAAAGTTTTAAACTACTTGAGAATAACGCAAGTAAGGTTATTAAAAAAATGACCAACCTTGAAGGGGTATCTGAACAGGAACTTAATATTCTTTTTAATTGGTTTGATAAAGTGAGAAGGGGGTTAAATATAGGATTTAATACTCTGGACAGTGAGTATATAAAGGTATATCCACCCTTTTATATCCAAACTGGTGTAGGATTGACTGATAGATTACTTCAGATAAATGTTTTAAATGATGATTTCAAAATTCTTGCTGCAAGAGGTTGTGATTCTTTCATTTTTAAACTTATGCCAAGTTGCATTCTCTTATTCATAAATAATTTGTGTTTTGTTAATATAGCAATGAGCTATCTTTTTTCAAGAAGACTCGGGTTTCCTTATGCTTCCAAAATATTCTATCAGGATGAAGGTCAAAGGCATACTATAATTTTGAAAAAAGGAGAAGAAAGAATAATGTATCCATTAGTTCGAAGTTTATTTAAAATGAAAGGCATCCAATTATATCAACCCATGTTTCCAATTAGAAGCCTTGGAGAATATGTCAATTATTATGAATCTCAATATGTAAAAGATCGAAGTTTAGATTGGAGTAATGGGGTTGGCAAAATTTTTATTAGTAAGAATAGACAAATAAAATTGTATGATAATGAATCAGAATGGATTACTGAAATTTTTTACGATAGAAAGACATTGATAAAAGAAGCATCAATTCAATTATTCAATGCACAAAGGTATTTAATTGAGAATTTTGTCCCATCACCTGAACTATTGTCAAAATCTATGAAGAATCATTTCAAAAAGACTTTAAAAATATGCTTAACGGATAATTCAAGAATTATGAAAAAAATTACTGAAGAAGTTTTATAGATTAAATCGCAAACGATTTAATCCGCAATCGCAACAGAAACAGCATAAATTTTATTTGCACCCACATTCAATAAAACTTTTCCACACTCACCAATTGTGCTGCCCGTTGTTATAACGTCGTCAACAAGTAAAATATTTTTTTCTTTGAGATTTAAATTTCTTTTTGCTCTAAAAGCCCCTTCAATATTTTCCTGTCTCTCTTTTAAGTTCATAGTGGTTTGGGATTCTGTAAATTTTTTCCTTTTAATAAATCCTTCTGCAACAGGAATATTTAATCCCTTACCCAAACCCTTTGCAATGTAAACAGACTGATTATATCCTCTCTCAGCTTTCTTAAGATGATGAAGGGGTACAGGAATTATAAAATTAATCTTCCATTCAGAAATTTTTTTATTGAGATGCGCAGATAGGACGGAACCAAGAAATTTCCCGGTTAAAAATTTATTACTGTATTTAAGTGAATGGATAATATCCTGCAGTTCTTTATCTTTTTCAAAGACATAAAGTGAAACGAAATCTGATATAATCCCATTAGATGAAAACTTTCTTGCAAATTCAGATTTTATTCTTTCATCTTCAGCAAGTTTAATTCTTTCTAGACAATCGGGACAAACAACAATCTCATCAGCAAGTAATTTTGTATTACAGGAAGGGCAAAATCTCGGAAGGAAAAAATCAAAAAACGATGTGATGGCTAAATAATTCAATGATTGAAAAATTTAAAGATTAAAAAAATAATAGTCATTGCGAGCGAGTCTTCGAGAGAAGCAATCTCAAATTTCTATGGGATTGCTTCATCCCACTTACGTGGGATTCGCAATGACATTTTTTACAACATTCCTGCCCGTTTTCTTAAAAACCACTCCATTCCTAAAAGTAAAATCACAATCGCCATCAGCCATTCACTCGACCATAAACTAATTTCGCTTGTTTCAATTTTTTCTTTTGAAGCAGTTTCATTAATTCTTTTTAACAAAGGAAAAAGTTCAGCATAATTTTTCTGATCAAAATATTTCCCGCCGGTTCTTTCCGCAAGCGAACTGAGGAATTCATAATCCATCCGGGGATTTATCATTTCAATATCAACTTCACCCATATTAAATGAACCAACATCTTTACCTAATGAAACATTTTCCAATTTTGCATTGCCGGAAAAAGTATAATCTCCCGATTTATTTGTTTCAAAGATTCCCTCA
>CAYNUV010000537.1:0-2432 GCA_964400245.1 uncultured Ignavibacteriaceae bacterium | reverse complement strand
CCCTTCATCTAATTGCTTTAGAAAAGGAATATTTTCTTTCATCCCTTTATAAATAACTTCGGCAACTTCTAAATTGGTATTCATTACTTTATTATCTATAAAATTATTTATTTTTTTAACAATCACTTCGGATTCGTAGGTCTTAAATCAATTTCACTCATCAAAGCTCTAACCGGAAGATTGACTACCGAAAGAACAGCATGTGCAACATCTTCAGGAACTAATACTCTATCAATTTCTTTTTTCTGATTATTCCCTGCACCAAATTCTGTCGAAACAGAGCCGGGACAAATTGCAGCAACTCTTACATTATATTCTCTTATTTCAAGCATTAGGGATTTTGTAAATCCTAAAACAGCATGCTTTGTTGCGCCATACATTGTTCCACCTATGAAACCATTCTTACCAGCAAGAGATACAATATTGATTATAGATCCTTTCTTTTTTTTAATCATATCTCCAACAACTGCACGGCTAAAGTTAAATACTCCATAAATATTTACATTAACCTGCTCTTTAAATTCATCAAGCTTAGCTTCTTCTAATTTTTTTAGGATTCCCATGCCGGCATTGTTAACAAGATGATCAATCTTACCATAAACATCCATAATTTTTTTTACAGACATATGAACAAACTTTTCATCGCCAACATCTCCGGCAAAGTATTCACAGTTAACATTCTTTGCTTTAATTTCTTTCTGAACTTTTTCAAGAGCATTAACATCTCTTCCAAAAATAATAACATCCATTCCTTCATCGGCAAAAGCTAAAGCAATTGCTTTCCCAATTCCTCTGCTTGCACCTGTTACAACAGCTAATTCTTTATCATCCATTATAGATCTCCTTCAATCGGTCTCACAACCATTTCTTCGCTTATCATATTTTCTTTCTGTAAATAAACCCATACAAGCAAACGTGCCAAATCTGAAGTTGACATCATTCGATGTGAATGTTGTTTTCTAACTTCCTGGGACCACATTTGTGTTTCTGTTGCACCGGGAATAATGTTCACAACTTTTATTTTATATTTTCTTACTTCCTCTCTTAAAACATCTGTATAAGCTTTCAATCCGTTTTTTGAAGCAGCATATGCACTTGAATTTGTAAATACTTTTTTAGTTACGATTGAGAGGATATTAATAATTGTTCCTCCACCTCGTTCAATCATTTTAGGAAGAACAGCTTTTATTGTATAAATAGAGCCAAGCAGATTTGTATTAATAATATTATCTATTTCTTTGATGGAATTTTCTTCGGCGAGTTTAAAAGAAGTAATTCCAGCATTGTTTATAAGGCAATCTATTTTATGATTAGCAAGAATTTTTTTTGCAGTCTGCTCAACATTTGCATTCGATGCAACATTGCACGGATAAATATCGAGCTCAAGTTTTTCTTTCTTTAAAGATTCATTAAGTCTTTCCAGTTCTGTAACTCTTCTTGAGGAAACAAAAACTCTGCAACCTGTTCTTGCAAATTCTTCTGCAGCAGCTTTTCCTATCCCGGAACTTGCACCCGTTATCCAGATACCGGATTTTTCACTGCTCATGATAAATTTTTATTCCCTATAAAAGTCAGGAACTCGCTTCTTGTTCTTGCATCTTCTTTAAAAACGCCATGCATTGCACTTGCTGTTGCAGATGAGTTTTGTTTCTCAACTCCGCGCATCATCATACACATATGATAAGCTTCTGTTACAACGGCAACACCCTGCGGTTTTAAATATAGTTCAAGAGTATCAGCAATTTCCTGTGTCATTCTTTCCTGAACCTGCAGCCTTCTGGAAAATACTTCAACAATCCTCGGAATTTTACTTAACCCGATTATTTTACCATTCGGGATGTAAGCAACATGAACTTTCCCATAAAAAGGGAGTATGTGATGTTCACAAAGACTATAAAAATCTATATTCTTAACTAAAACCATTTCATCATACTTCTCGCTGAAGACTGCATTATTCATTATTTCTTCAATCTTTTTATTATACCCGGAAGTTAAAAATTCATAAGCTTTCGCTACCCTTTTGGGAGTGCTTGCTAAACCTTCCCTATCAGGATTTTCTCCAATTTCTTTCAGAAGATCATATACCAATTTTTGAATTACTTTATTTTCCAACATTACTCTCCCTTATATTCAAAATAATTATTTTCTGTCTCGTATAACTTTACAGAATAGAGTTTACCTTTAGGAATTTTGTTAGCAAGCTGTTTCCATATTGCGATTGTAATATTCTCTGCGGATGGAATTATTCCTTTCATAAAATCAGTATCAAGGTTAAGATTTTTATGATCAACTTTGTCAATCACATTTTTTCTTATTATCTCTTTCAGGATTTTCAAATCAAGTAAATAACCAGTTTCAGAATCAACTTCTCCCCTTACAATAACTTCAAGAACATAGTTGTGCCCGTGCCAGTCTGGATTGCTGCACAATCC
>CAYNUV010000536.1:0-2436 GCA_964400245.1 uncultured Ignavibacteriaceae bacterium | reverse complement strand
TAGGTATTTTGTAAATAATACTCGATACAGCATCATAAAATTCAGCCATATAATTAAACTCAATCATATCAAGATTAACTTTCTGATTAAGCTTATCCACCATTTCACGGAATCGTTTAATCTTCCAACCCACAGGACGGCTTTTCTGATCGAGATCTTTTAATACCTGCAAATTTTCATTAATAAACTGTGCCTGAACTATTGCGGTTTTTCTTGCAGTCTCAATTCCTTTATCAAACTGACTCCGGGGTATCTGTCTTAAGCTCATTCTACTCCTGAAACTCTAATTGCAACTGAGTCTGTTCAGATTCAATGAACGAATCACATTCAGTTATAACTTCATCAACCAATGACCTTAGATTTTCAGATAATGATTCTTTCTCATCCTTACTTTCATCATATTTAACAGGGGTTTTGAAGATTAAATTATCGTGACTATTTTTTAACAGAAGCTCACAAACAAATTGAACTGCCAGACCTTTCTTCTCATCTTTACCAAACCGAATTTCCCGGACTGCCATAAGCTGATCGTCTCTCAAGCTGAATTCAGAAATTTTAATTACTTCGTCATTCAATTCATACAGCGCATCTCTCAATTTTTTTGAATTAAGCCGGCTTGTCTTTAATACTACTTCTGCAAGCACATAATTTGCTTCATTCAGTTTTTCAAAGGATAGTTCAATCTTAGGCTCTCCAATTCCTTTGGTCTCAACTTTTAACTTTTTAATTCTGTAGTGCATTGTGACTCCTTTTTATTTAATGGTTAATTAGTTTCTTAAAATTTATCACCCACACCCAGGGATTATCAATCCAGGCATCTTCACTTTTTTGAATAGAACACCAAAGATGTGCATATGCTTTTATATGATTAGAAAATAATTGTTCGCAAAGTGTTGATGTGTGTTGATGGAATAAAATTACCCCCTCTGCTTTTGCATCTTCCTCAGAAATATCCTGCAGGCGTTCAATTTTTATATCAGTAATTTCAAGAAAGATTCTTGCTGCGGTTCTGGGCATATGTATAGAAGGTTTCCATTTAATCTTTTTTGCTTTATCTCCATTATTATTGGATTTATAAATGAAATCAACCTTACCTTTTTTATGGTGACAAAAAGTTTCCTTAACCCAAAGCCTGCTTCCTTTTAATCCATAAGAATTTCTAACCGGCTTATCAATATCTCCCCAAGGTTCCCCTTCTTTGCAAGGGTAAAGAATCTGCGGCTGTAATAAATCAGGATTATAATGATGAGCCTGCGGTTTAACCACTCTCCTGGTTTGAGTTTTTCTCCCATCAAGAATAGCTTTAACCATTGGGGTAGAAAATATTATTGGATGTTCTGTCATAATTTTAGTCATAAAATTCTTGCCTTTTAACAAACCCTCACCGGCACACCAGTGAGCTTTTCTATTTCTGATTTAAATAATTTTGCATTGCTGTTAGCATCACTCAGGTGAAGAAGTAATATTTCTTCAACCTTTGAAAGATCATTCGCTCTCAGAAAATCTTTAACAGCGTCAAACCCGAAGTGCGTTCTATGAATCCTGTTCTTAACAAAATTGTTTAAGCTGCTGTTCTTCAGAAGCTCCCCTTCATAATTACATTCAATCATTATATAATTAAGATCCTTGAATTTGTATTCTGAATAAGCCGTGTCGGTTAGATAAACAAGTTTCTTGTTACTGATTTGTCCCTGTATTAGATAGCCGTAATTATAAATATCATGCTTAAGCTCGAATGGAATCACCAGGAAAGTATTTATCCGGAACATATGTTCCGGTTTACCGGATAAAAGCCTGTGGCTGTTAATACCTCTTTCATTTAGGACCTTAACGGCTTCCGGCGAAGTATGAACAGTTATACCTGCTCTAAGCACATCCTTAACTGCCCTGCAGTGATCCTGGTGCGCGTGACTTATAATGCAGCTATCAATCTCAGCAGTCTTAAAGTTTAGTTTCTTCTGAATTTCCTTCCAGGGAATACCGCACTCAATTAAGATTGAACTACGTGAATCCTTTATTAAATAACAATTACCTTTACTACTGGAAGCAAGGACTTTAATTTCCATTAAGGATTTCTCCTTAAAGGATTGCTTAAAGCCTTTTCAATATTCCACCCACGAGATATTCTTAGTTGTAAAGCATCATAGGTTAAGCCAACTTGAGAAGCCCATTCTGACATAGATTTTGTTTCACCTCTAAAGGTAATTAATTTATTATTACGCCGATTCAATTGTTGAGCAGATATTGTAATCCAAGAACAATTATCAGGCTCATAATTACCATTTACATTCCGCCGCTCAATAGTTAATAAATCATTATAACCATTCTCTATTGCCCAATCATAGAAGGCTTTAAAATCATTCAACCATTCCTCGCAAATTGTTATTCCCCTATCACCGTAATACTTATAGTCAGGTGTTTTTTTATTCAAACACC
>CAYNUV010000535.1:0-2451 GCA_964400245.1 uncultured Ignavibacteriaceae bacterium | reverse complement strand
GAAACTATGAAGCTGTTTTTGATGCTTTAGGATTATCGAACGGGATTTATTTTTATAATCTGCAAGCAGTTGATCCTTCATCAAGTTCAGGAGAAGTTTTTTCTGAAACAAAGAAGATGATCTTGATTAAATGATAAAAATTTTGCCCTTCGACAGGCTCAGGATGACAGGGATTCCGGATCAAGTCCGGATGACATCTATAAATTAAGCTCTTGTTAAATGTCTGTACTTTATTCTATGAGGCTGGTCTGCTTCTACGCCTAATTGTTCTTTACGTTTTTCTTCATACTCAGTGTAGTTGCCGTCAAACCAGGCGACTTTGCTTTCTCCCTCAAATGCTAAAATATGTGTTGCTATCCTGTCTAAAAACCACCTGTCGTGGCTTATAACTAAAACACATCCGGCAAATTTTTCAATCCCTTCTTCAAGTGCACGCAAAGTATTTACATCGAGATCGTTTGTCGGCTCATCGAGAAGAATAACGTTTGCACCCTGCTTCAACATCGCTGCAAGATGAATGCGGTTTCTTTCACCGCCAGAAAGCATACTTACTTTTTTCTGCTGATCTGAACCGAAAAAATTAAACTGGGCAACATAAGCACGGGAGTTAATAGTTCTGCTGCCGAGCATAATAGTATCATTACCCCCGGAAATTAATTCCCATACACTTTTATTGGGATCTAATGCATCCCTTGATTGATCAACATAAGAGAGTTTAACAGTTGAACCAATAATAATATTTCCTTTGTCAGGTTTTTCCTGCCCGGTAATCATTTTGAATAAAGTGGTTTTACCGGCACCATTCGGCCCGATAATTCCAACTACTGCACCGGGAGGAATTGAGAAAGTAAGACCATCAATCAGAATATTATCTCCATAAGCTTTATTCAGATTCTCAATTTCTATTACAACATCGCCAAGTCTTTCTGCAACGGGAATGTAAAGCTCTAATTCTTTTTGTCCTTTTTCTTTTTCTTCTTTGAGGAGCTTATCATAAGAAGTAATCCTTGATTTTGATTTTGCGTGCCTTGCTTTCGGACTCATCCTGATCCATTCAAGCTCACGCTGCAGAGTTTTTTGTCTTTCACTTTCACGCTTCTCTTCAACACGCAATTTTTCCTGTTTCTGTTCAAGCCACGATGAATAATTCCCTTTCCATGGAATTCCTTCACCGCGGTCAAGCTCAAGTATCCACCCGGCAACATTATCAAGAAAATACCTGTCGTGTGTAACAGCAATTACAGTCCCTTCATACTGCTTAAGATGGTGCTCTAACCATGCAACTGTTTCAGCATCAAGATGATTAGTCGGTTCATCAAGTAAAAGTATATCCGGTTTTTTAAGCAGCAGTCTGCACAAAGCAACTCTTCTTCTTTCACCGCCTGAAAGAATTTTGCACAAAGTATCAGCCGACGGACAACGCAAAGCATCCATGGCCATCTCAAGCCGCGCATCCAGATCCCATCCACCGGCAGCTTCAATCTTATCCTGAACCTTTCCCTGAAGTTCAAGAAGCTTTGTCATTTCATCTTCATCCATGGGTTCAGCAAACTTTGCATTTATTTCATCATACTGTTTCAGCAGATCAACAATCTGCTGAACACCTTCCTGAACAACTTCCTTAACTGTTTTTTTATCATCAAGGTGCGGTTCCTGTTCAAGGAATCCGATTGTAAATCCGGGAGATACAGTAGTTTCCCCGTTAAAATCTTTATCAGCTCCTGCAAGAATTCTGAGAAGTGAAGATTTACCGGAACCGTTTAATCCAATTACACCGATCTTTGCCCCGTAGAAATAGGAAAGGTAAATATCTTTTAGAACAGGTTTATTATTGTAGAATTTACTCACTCCTATCATGGAGTAAATAACTTTGTTTCCTTCGTTGCTCATTACACTCTTTTAATTTGTGGAGTGTTAAAATAAGAAAATGGAGATGAGTTATAAATATCGAGTAGATAAAATAATTTGAAGTGATATTCACTAATAATACTCCGGTTATAATTGTGAAATGGGATTGAAGATTATTGAGGAATGATAGATGAAAAGTAAAACAGTAAAACAGGGGAAACCCACCTCTAAATCTCCTCCAAGGAGGAGACTTTCTTGTTTCGTTTTATCGTTTCATTGTAATGTTATCTCCTTTAATAAGGAAAGTTTTCCCCTTTTTGGGGAAAGATTATTATTATGTTACTATTGATATGAAGCGAAGAAAAATTATTCCTTACAATCCTAAATTAAAAGAGTATGCAAGAAAACTGAGGAACGACAGCACCTTTACAGAGATTACATTATAGAATTACCTGAAAGGAAAGCAAATACGCGGTTACGATTTCGACAGGCAAAGACCAATTGACAATTTTATTGTGGATTTCTATTGCAAAGATTTGCTGCTTGCTATAGAAATAGATGGCGAAAGCCATTATGGAGTTGAAAAGAAAGATGAAGCAAGAG
>CAYNUV010000534.1:0-2456 GCA_964400245.1 uncultured Ignavibacteriaceae bacterium | reverse complement strand
ACAAACTTTAAACCTACCTTGCAGCGTATCTTTAACTATTAAAGATATTGACTATATAATAAGTACATTAAGAAATATTAATTACTGAAATTAAACAGTCGTAATCCTAATCGTAACTCGGTAATAAGATTATGATTAAAATTACGAAATTTATGGTTTAACTAATTAGCTTTAATATCAGGTTCAAATAAGAATATCCTTGTAGTTCCATCAATCCCAATATGAAATAAGTATTCATTCATATTATCATAGAAAGGCAATTCATTAAAAAACATTTTACCCCTCGTAATAAACCATACCCTTTTACCTGAGTTAATAATAATATCCATAAATGAATGAACTGTGTAAACTAATTTTGCATTTGTCCATCTTTCTTTCTTTCCGCCTTCTGTTGTTATTGCTCCGAATCTACCAGACCTAAAATCTTCATAGAAATAATCAACTCTTTTTAGATAATATGCAAAATTAGGTTCATTAATAATAATTATATCATCCGGTTTAGATTCCCTATTTACAACATTTGCACAACCTTCAACATCCCACCTTGGATAATAATGGCGTTGTAACCTGATACTAAATCCAATTCTGAAATTTATTTCTCTGCTGTCAATATTAAAAAGATGATTGGGCTTAAAATCTTCTGAAATGAAGAGATACATTGTTGTCAAAATTATAAAAACAGAAAAACTTAAAAATTCTTTTTTGAAAAATGAAACAGACAATTTTTGAAAAACCAAAATGGTAATAAATAATATTAGGGGAAAAACATGAAAAGTGTATCTTGTTTCCAAAAGGGGTGTGTTTACAACGGTTGCCAATAAAAACATAACTATAACAACAATTAAGTTTAACCTGAAACCATCCTTGCTATGTCCATATCTTTCCTTAAAGAATAAGAATAGACTTCCTATAATTATAATAGCCGTTACTTTTGTAAAATTGGGAATTGCAGCATTGTACATCTGGAATTCATAATAATTAAGAGGGTAGTTAAATAAAACTAATCCTCCTTTTTTCATTAAGTCAGGTAAAGAAACAATATCATCATCCATAAAAATGGAATACCATGAATCTGAAATAATTAAAACTAAAATCCACACAAGACTGTTAAGCAATAAAGCAATAATGAATTGCCTAAAGTGTTTACTTTTAAAATCTTGTAGGAAAATCCATTGGAGAAGGAATCCTGCTAATAAAAAAAGAAATGCAAGTGCTAATTGATTTAGAACTGAAAGTACTAATACAGAAAATAAAAGAATCTTTACTGACAGATTTAATTTTGATAAAAACAATTTTATTATTACAATTATGCTGAACAGAAATGGAATGATTATTAGCCACTCAAAAAGATTTTGGAACGATAAATAATTAATAAGAAGATCAGGAAATCTTAAATATCCTTCATGAGAAAAATCAGTTCCTTTATAAACAATATCGCCCGGCATCACATTCCCAAGATTCAAATTCCAGAAATCGAATGTGAGATACCAATAAGAAAAAATCGAGATTAATATTGAGATAAGAAAATGCACAAGTGTAAGTTTTCTTTTCCAGATAAACGGGAAAAAATTTAAAGCGACAATAAATATTCCGCTTTCATGAATAAAGATGCTTATGAAACTTAAAATGAATAACCACTTCCAGGATTTTGTATCATCCTCAACAACATTCTTATACAAAAAAAGAAAATACCATAAAAAGATTGTCTGGAACGGTGCATACATCCTTGCAAATCTTGCAAACTCAACTTCCCATACAGAAAAACAAAAAATAATTATTAAAACTGTCGCTAATATCTTACCTGAAATCTTTTTAGCTAAAAGATACAACGCTGGAATCGCAAACATATTTGCAACCACAATTATAAGTCTTGCACCAAACTCAGCTTTAGCTCCGGTTAACAAGATAAAAGCAGTTAAATATTTAGTTAGTATTCCTCTTGTATAGTACCCACCGGAATCCCACATAGGAATGCCATATTTTAAAATATTTTCTGCTGATTTCACCGTATAATATTCATCAAGTGCGAGAGACCATCTGCTCAATCCTTTAAGCCTGAAATACAAACCTATAATTACAGCAAGAATTATTGCTATAATCAGAAGGATATCTGTTTTATCTTTACTTTTGAGCTTATCTATTATATTCATTTGCTAAGTAAAAATATTAAATAGGAATTAATTAACAAATCTTGATTATATGCTAATCATAAGTTAGGTTTAAGACAGAGTTATTAACAATCAAAGAAAATTTTATGGCTCAAAACCACTCATTGGATATTGTTTGCGAAATTGATTTACAGGAAGCCGACAATGCCGTTAACCAGGCAGTTAAAGAGATAAACCAGAGATATGATCTTAAAGATTCCAACACAACCATTGAACTGAATAAAAAAGATAAGGTTATTTTAATTAATACAAAGGATGATTATTCCTGCAAAGCAAGCATAGATATAT
>CAYNUV010000533.1:0-2458 GCA_964400245.1 uncultured Ignavibacteriaceae bacterium | reverse complement strand
GGAAGAAGAAAAGATCGACCGGGAAAAAAACAAAAAATCTCAAGTAAGGTGACCCTAGGATTCCGTTTTTGAATTTTCCCAAAGCTGCGAAGTTGCAGGAAACAAGAATATAAATGTTGAAGCAGCGGAAGGAGTGGAGAAAGAAAAGATTAAGAATTTTAATCTTTTCTTTTTTAACAAGGGTGGAAAAGAATTAGGAGGTTTTTATTCATTTATTGCTTGTTATTGCATTAGTAGTAATGCTAATTAGAATCATACAAGGAAGATCAGTTTAAAGCTGATTTTGAATTTTCGTTTTAATAAATCTTACTATCTTTTTTATTTTCCAATTCGATCCGAAGAATTACAGGAGTGTTTTATAGATGAAGTAATGAGTAACCCAAAAACTTCCCTCCTCAATCTCAAACACGACCAGTAATGAATAAATTAAAAGATAAAATTACTCTTAATAAAGGGAAGAGATTCAGGAATAGGAATAGTATATTGAAATTTAATCGACAAAATATAAATGAAGAAGCCAAATCTCTCTCAAAGGATAGAATTACGAGAGGAACCTATTAATGAAATTATTGTAATGAAACATAAATGGAGGGATCTATTATTTCTTCATTGGGTTTTTGATGCTGCTGAAATACAGAAGACTTTGCCGGAAGGATTATATGCAGACACATTTGAAGGGAAAGCATATGTAGGTATAGTTCCATTTTATCTTTATGATGTAAGACCGATTTTTTTCCCTTCTGTTCCATTATTATCTGATTTTCTTGAAGTAAATGTTCGAACATATGTTTATGATAAGAGAGGAACACCGGGAATATGGTTTTATTCTTTAGATGCAAATCAACCCGTTGCCGTTAAACTGGCTCAACAAATTAATCTTCCTTATATAAACTCTGAAATTGATGTAGAAAAAAATGAAACAACTCAAGAAATATTATTCCGGATAAAACGAAAAACAAAGAAGGCTGAAATATCTTCAACATTCAGGTATAAAAAATCCGGTGATGAATTTTTTGCTGATTCAGAATCGCTGGAATTTTTTTTAATTGAGAGATATTTATTATTTACTTATAATAAAAGGAAGGGGAATCTCAGTTCAGTAAGAGTGCATCATCAGCCATATCCTTTATTCAAAGTTCAAATTGCCGTATATGATATTAATCTTTTAAAATCAGCAGGGTTAATGAAATTGAATCAGTCTCCCGATCATATAATAATGTCTACGGGTGTGGATGTTGATATTTATAATATTAGGAAAACTTAATAAGAAATTTTTTGGAACTAATTATTGACCTGTAATTTTTTTTTCATACACTGTTTAATTTCTTCATCATAGCTATCTATATCTTTGTTAAGCTCTGATAAACATTCCTTATAAAATTTATAAACAGTTTCTGATGACCATTCAGTAAATGTTTTCCTCAAATCAAATTTTGCTTCAGCGTTATCTTTATATGCTTCTTTCCCTTTTTTCTTAGTACGCTTATCAAAACGTTTTTCTAATGCTTCTGTATTATCTGAAATTATTTCATCTATAATTTCTTTAGTTTTTTGATTCATAACATTGTAATATAAATCAATATTCTCAACCACCCGGCGGTACCGAAATAAATTTTGGTCATTGTTACTTTATAAAATAAAATATAATCAAATTTATTAAAAAAAAAATTAATTCTTTTGTTAAGATCATAAGGAGTGAAGTAAAATAAAAATAGTTCCAGAATAGATCTCAAGCGGATTTGAATTCTAATAGTAAAAGAGGAACCTGGTTCTCCTCAAACTAATTTATCCCGACCTTAAAATTATTAATTTTATTTTTTAGCGATATGCACTTCTGATTCTGAGAGTAGGAAGCCTTTAAAACGCAACTTTTTTAGAAAGGCTCCTTTGTGTCTAAGTGGAGTAGGGTTAAATGGGATCAATTGTCTCAGCAAGTTCTTGTTAATTGTAAGACGGTATGAAGGTTTAGAAAGAATGGATTTATGGGTACACACTCTAGAAAAGAATATTCTAGGAATTTTAGTTTATAATTTAACCCAATGTTCTAATCTGGATTATGTTAGAATAAAAGATGTAGTGCTTTTTTCATCCTTTCGCTCTATTGGATTACTTTATTTCTCTTCTTAGCTTAAAATAGGATTTGAACATTTAAACAGAAAGGATATTTACTATGTTATACACTATCGCTGTTGTTCTCCTAGTATTGTGGTTACTTGGATTCTTCGCTTTCCACGTCTCCAGTAGTCTTATTCACGTTCTACTTGTAATTGGAATTATATTGGTTCTGGTAAACGTTTTTAAAGGCAGGCGCTCACTCTAACGTTCCTGATTATTTATTCCCAAACAAAACCCTCTCATATCATCGGATGGGTTCTGAGGTTCAAACTGTATATATCACAATGTTCTTTTATTTGTGAAAAATAACAACACAAATAGTTAAAAAATTTCTTACTGTAAT
>CAYNUV010000532.1:0-2466 GCA_964400245.1 uncultured Ignavibacteriaceae bacterium | reverse complement strand
AATAAATGATTCAACAAAAATTTCAGAGTTCAAAAAAGAATTGAAGTGGAATGAAGTTTATTATAGAACGCAAAACAATTAACCGTAGGATTAAAGTTATAATTATAAAAAGGAGTTTATTTGGAAAGCCTGGAAATTAAATCAGTAGTTGCAGGAATTTTATTCGGCATCTGGCCTCTGTTTATGAACAGAAGCGGCTTAAGTGGAAACCTTGGTACATTTGTCTTCGCTGCTGTTGTACTTCTGTGTGTGTTTCCTTTCGCAATCAGCAGTTTTCACAGTATAAGAACTTCGCACTGGATGTGGGCAGTTGCTGCTGGAATTTTTGGAGCTCTCGGCTTGCTTGCATTCAATAGTGTTTTAGCAAAAGCTACACCGCAGATTGTGGGAATCCTGATTGTATTAATGATAATTGTTCAAACTGTTGTTCCCGCCATTTACCAGGCGATTATGAACGGGGGATTACCATTTTCAAAGATTGTTGGTTTTGTACTTGCTGCAGTAGCAGCGGTTTTGTTGCTTAAGTAACAATTTCCATATTTCAGAGTTCAAAAAAGAATTGAAATGGAATGAAGTTTATTATTATAATGCCAAATTATGAAACTTGAGTATATCGTCCCAATCTCTGATTTTCAATACATAGGAGAAAATGTTTCCTTAAATAGCATGTGGGGAGATAATAAATTTCATGAAAAAATAAAGAATTTTGATTTTGATGGAATTTTATTAAAAAGAGTTGAGAGTAATGATATAGATTTTTTAGATGATATTGATGTTCTTTCCGATTCAGATAAAAGAGAAATTCGTGGCTGCTATTGGGCATTTTACTTTAAATGTGAAGAGGAAATGTATGATTCTTTTGTCGGGAAAATAAACTTGCTTCTTTTATCGTTTAGAATACATAAGAAGTCGGACATATCCGTTAAATATTTTTTGTGCAAGAATGATTCTTCTGAAAGCGAAAGATATTCTGAAGATTGGAAATATGCTTTAGCAGATATTAAAAATCATTCTGAGTTAAATATTGAAGACCTCGATGTGATAAAAGGGGGAGTCCAATTGCTTGAAAATTTTGAGAAAACTTCCTTTAGAACTTCTCATGCTGTTAATTTTTTATTTCTTGGGTATACATCTTATTATTGGATGGAAGCATTTATTCTTTTTGTTACATCTTTAGAAACACTTGTTTCACCTTCGACAGAAAATCAAGTAACTAATAGGATTATTAAACGTACAGTTAAATTAATTGATGATAACACTATATGCAGTAGAACAAAATTAGATGACTTATATAAATTGAGATCTAATATTACACATGGAAGAATTCTAGTTGGCATAGATTTCAAAGATCATAAAACTGACTTACAAGATCTTCAGAAAATTGTACTTTCAGCTTTTAAAACTATTTTATCAAAAAACTTTAACAGCATATATAAAAATGAAAAGTCAAAAGAATTATTCTTCGAAGTAAATACACAGATAAGTGAAAATATCAAAGCACTAATCTTCGATTGCGATGGAACCCTTGTTGATTCAATGCCATTGCATATGAAAGCATGGGAAGAAGCTTTTAAATTTTTTGATGCTAAGTATGATTATGAGTTTCTTTATTCTTTAAAAGGAATGAAAGAAATTGAAATAATAAAATTGTATAACAATACTTTTGGAACAAATATTAATCCTGAAGAAATCGTTTCTAAAAAACATAATTATTATTTCAAGAATATTGATTCGGTAAAACCTATAGAGCCAATTGTTGAAATTGCAAAAGAGTATTTTGGGAAGCTGCCTCTCGCAGTTGTTTCAGGGAGTGTAAGAGATATTGTTCATAAAGAATTAGAAGTTACAGGCATTTTCCATCTGTTTAAAATAATCTTAACTGCTGATGATCCGTACAAGCCTAAGCCCGCACCGGATATTTTTCTTGTCGCTGCTAAAAGTTTAAATGTCTCGCCGGAACATTGTCTCGTTTTTGAAGATGGAGATCCAGGATTAGTGGCAGCAGCAAATGCAGGTATGAAAACAGTTGATGTGCGTGAGTATATCTGAATTAATTGTATAGTTTTTATTGGAAATGGAACCTAAAATTATTTTTCAGTCCATTCAATAACAATCTCACCTGAAAACAAAAGATAAGAAATAACCGTTTTGTTTTCTTCTTCATCATAATGAACTTCCGCATTATCAACTTTTAAATCTTCTAATTTCCTAAACATAATTTCAATAGATAGCGGGCGCTGAACTTCCGATGAGAAATTTAGTTGAATCGTATCATTGCTTTTTGAAACACTTGCAGAAATACCTTCCCAGGTTTTAAGATTTCCGTTTGAACCCGGCCATACTTGTAAAATTCTTCTGTCATCAATTGCTTTGATGCTGTCATTCATTTCCGGATTTTGTGAAACCAAAGTTTGAATATCATCAGGCAAAATTGGAATAATTGCTCCTGCGCGAACGTATAAGGGA
>CAYNUV010000531.1:0-2475 GCA_964400245.1 uncultured Ignavibacteriaceae bacterium | reverse complement strand
ATCCGGTAAAGTAATTTTACCTGCATTTTCTTTTAATTCATATCTTATTTTTTCCATTGGATTTTCCCTTATTTAATTGGAGCCGGAAATTTTTATTTTTTATTATATCTGTTATTTCTTCGTATATTTCTTAGAATATCAATTAGATATTCAGTTTATTTCTGTTCATAATATAAGATAATAAATCAAAATTTAACAGCAGAATCTTAAGTACTCCTATTAAAAATCTGTTACCAATGTACCAAATAAAGAGTGAATGAAAAAAAATAAAAACATACTCTTTTATGCTTTAATAATAGGAATATTCGGATTCCTGATGTGGATTATTGTTCAGGAGGGAAAAAAGATTGAGCCTGTTAAAATCCAAAAAGAAATAACGCTTGATCTTAATAAAGAATTAAATGATGAGATCTCAACAGGTGAAAAATCCCTGTTTCAAAATTTCATTGATGATTTTTCAGATAATCTTCACCATCCATTAGCAATTTTAATCCTCCAGATTGTATCAATAATAATTATTACAAGAATATTCGGATACTTTTTCAACAGGATAAAACAACCAATTGTTATTGGTGAAATTGTTGCCGGAATTTTTTTAGGTCCCTCATTAGTCGGCACTTTTTTCCCCGGGTTTTCAAATTTTTTATTCCCTGTTCAATCATTACCTAATCTTCAGTTCTTCAGTCAAATCGGGTTAATCTTCTTTATGTTCATAATAGGAATGGAAGTGGATATAAAGCTTTTAAAGAACAGGGCTCATCAAGCTGTAGTTATCAGTCATTCAAGTATAATCATTCCATATTTTCTCGGAATGCTGCTCGCTTATTTCTTATATAAAAATTATGCACCTGCTGATATCCAGTTTTTGCCGTTCGCATTATTTATGGGAATTGCTATGAGCATAACAGCATTTCCTGTTTTAGCAAGGATTATACAGGAAAGAGGATTGACAAAAACAAACCTGGGAACAATGGCAATAACCTGTGCTGCTGCAGATGATGTAACTGCCTGGTGTATTCTTGCTGCAGTTGTTGCTATTTCAAATGCGGGCTCATTATTAAATGCGGCTTTTACAATCGGCTTATCAGCAGCATATATTTTTTTAATGTTAAGAGTTGTTAGTCCGTTTCTTAACCGGATTGGCTCAATATATATCTCGAAAGAAATCTTAAGCAAACCTATTGTTGCACTTGTATTTTTAATACTTCTTTCATCATCATTTTTAACTGAAGTAATTGGTATCCACGCATTGTTTGGAGCGTTCCTTGCAGGTACAATCATGCCGCAGAATCTTGATTTTAAAAAAATACTAATTGAAAAAATTGAAGACCTGAGTCTTGTTGTATTGCTTCCGTTGTTTTTTGTATTTACAGGATTGCGTACACAAATCGGGTTATTGAATGATGTTGATCTCTGGATGGTTTGTCTGGCAATAATCGGTGTAGCAGTTTTAGGTAAGTTTGGCGGAGGTGCTGCTTCGGCAAAACTTGTCGGCTTTTCCTGGAAGGATTCTTTATCAATCGGTGCCTTGATGAATACAAGAGGCTTGATGGAATTAATTGTTCTTAACATTGGATATGACCTGGGAATTTTAACTCCACAGATTTTTACAATGTTGGTGATTATGGCTTTGGTTACAACTTTTCTTACAGGGCCTGCAATGGATTTGATTAACTACTTTTTTAAAGACAAAGCGGAAATATCCGCAGAACCTGTTCCGGCAAAGTCCTTCAATGTTTTAATCTCATTCGGACATCATTTGATGGGAAGTAAATTATTAAAGCTTGCAGACCAGATAACCAGCGGTATAACGGAACGAAGTTTTACTGCACTTCATTTAACGCCGACTTCAGAAATCAATACAAAGGATGCGCTTCTTTATGAACAAGAAAGTTTCCAGCCCATAAAAAGAACCGCTGAAGAATCAGGTATATTAATTAAAACAATCTATAAAGCTACGGATGAAGTGCAGAAGGAAATTATCAGAATCACTAACAATGGAAATTATAATTTGCTTTTACTGGGAAGTGCAAAACCGATTTTTAAAGAAAATAAACTTGGCGGAAAGATTAAAAATTTATTGGAAGAAATTAATTGCAGCACCGGGGTTCTCATAGAGAAGAATTTTAATTCGGCAAAAAATGTTCTTATGCTGTTAAATAATAAAAACGATGAGTTCCTTATCAACTATGCTAAAAATTTAATTAATAATAATTCCGGAATTTCCATTGTTGAAATGAAAGATAATTTTGATTTAAAAGAATTATCAGGTGATAAAAGAATTGAAATGAAAAATGCCGATTTTCTGAAGCATCTTCTTAAAGAAAAAAGTTCTATCAAAAATTTTGATCTGATAATAACATCTTTAGTTAGCTGGAACTCTTTTGGTGATTCTGTAAAGATTTGGCTGGAACAGGATCTATCAATATTATTGGTTTTGGAAGATACCCACCGTCACTACCAATTTGTACCAGG
>CAYNUV010000530.1:0-2477 GCA_964400245.1 uncultured Ignavibacteriaceae bacterium | reverse complement strand
TAATATTGATGTTTCGTTTATCTAACACTCTAGCAATAGCCTCAAATAAAATTAAATCATTTACACCAAAACAACTTAATTCCCCGTTAATCATTTCATCTAATGCTACATATTCTTGTTTCAGTTTCTTTGTTGTCCAGTCCGCACAATCTAAACTGCTGTCGTTATATTTTTTAGTCATATCAACCTTTCTTATTAAGTGTTAATTAATTCCTCCGGCACTTCTTGTACTTCAATAAGCCATTGATCGTAGCTCATAATAAAATCTTCATCTTCTCCGGCTCCTATTTTTTCTTCTCTAAAAATTTCGTATTCTTCTCGTAAATTATCAAAGTCGTATATCACGGCTTCTATATTGCTAGGACACTTAAAGACCTCTGCCACACCGCCCGAAACAGTTATAATTACTTTTGGTTTAGACATAATGCTTCCCCTTCCTTAATTAGCTTGCACGTTTCGCATTCAATAGCATGTACGCCGTTAATCTGCCTGATATGCTGTTCGTGATAATCCTTCAATGCTACAAATAATTTCTTACTAAATAGATAGTTCTCATTCAAAAGTTCAAAGTCTAACTTGTCTACAACCGTTTCATGTTCGCTTAATAAAACATGACGGTCTACTTCTTCTTCCTGTTCATCATCTTCTAATTCGTCGTTTTCGTTTAAGTTTTCCATATCTGTTCTCCTATTCTTTAAAACTTTTTTCAGCTTCGGGAATTACTACTTCTAGTTCTTGCATAAGTCTGTTTTCATAGTCGCAACCGTCGTGATATCTTGAGCTTTTACCTAATGCAACCTTGGCTTTTTTCAATGTTTTTAATATTTCCTGATTTAAGTTTTCCATGATGTTCCTTTAGCCCTCTTGTTAATAAATTTATTTTCGGAAATATCAGCACTAGCAATCCATATCAGTCTTATTTTTAGTTCTCTTAGGTCTACTGTTTCTAAATCATCCCAACAACCGAAACATTGCAATTCCTGTTCAATCGTTCTTCTTTCAATACCCGTAAAGTCAATTTCATCAACCCATGTTTTACAATCATAATAACATTCACCTGAATGGTAACATTCGTCTATAGCTTGCTCTGGAATATATAATTCAATCCTACCGCTAGAGCTTGACCAATTCGGCTCATTTGATATATTGTTCATATCAAACCTTTCCTTTTTTGTTCATGGTTTCCTTAAACAAGTGTCTTACATCTTCAATTTCTTCACATAAAGCACCAACGAAGCATTCTTGGACTGTATGAAAAATATGGTATACCTTGTCATTCTCGAAGCCCATTATACTTAGAATGATATAATCATCATTCAACCAACCTTCAAATTCCGGCTTCAGTGTTTCGATTTCATGTTTTGTAAAATATTTTGTAGGTTTAAACATTTTAGTTTCCTTATTTAATTTTCTGTACGTTAAAAACCTCACCGCCGATAAAACATTCCTTAAGTCTATTCGCTTCATTTTCAAACTTGAAGATTTTCGCCCGTTCGATATCAGAAGTCCAACTACATGATCGTTTAGATACTCTTCGTATATAAACTGGCTTTCCGAAATAATCTTTTGTTACTATAAATTTGTCTCTTGGCAACCGTGTTGTTAAGGCTCTCTTTAATAATTGTTTCAACTCTTCTTCTCTGGTTTCCCTGTTCTTAGTATTGATGTCATATTTTTCGCCGTTAGCTCTCCAATCAAAGTTCATATACTCCGGCAAGTGTCTCAATACCTTTAAAGCTCTGACGTATTTATTAGCTCCACGTTGAAAATTCCCCTTCTCATATTCGTGAAGAATCACTATATCTAAAGCTTCCTGCCCTTGTTCTTGCAAAATTTTAGTTAATGACGTGGCTTCAAACTCTTCATAATAACGGGGATACACATTATTTGAAGCACACTTAACCATGACTTTATTTTCCTGAATCCGTATTCTTTTTATGATATCATAGCTCATTGTTTTTGTCCTCTGTATTCAATCGTCTGCATTTAAAAGTTATGAATTATACGTTATTACTTTATTTTTCAGAAAAAATATTCCTTATCCCGTCCTTAAAAAATTCATTAATACTTCAACTGCATTCTGTACTTCTGCTCTTTTATCGTTAAGAAATTGTCCTAAATCAAAATAGTTTGTCCAATGCAACCCTAAATCCTTTAAAACTTTTTCAGCTTGTCTAACTTCATTCGTCATTGTATTCAACATATCAGCTCCTTATGGTTAAACATCGTTAAGAGGCAATCTACGCATATTCAATAACTGTATCTCCGCTTCCATCTTTGCTATATCGTTACTTACCGCCGGATTGAATCTAAGGGTATTTTTCAGCTCTTTAACCTCTCTTTCTTTACCCTTAATTATATTTTTAATTTTGAAGTCCATATTTTCCTTTCGGCTTAGATTAAAGCAACCGCTTCGCTATAAGCCTTCTCTTTCAGTTTTGCACCTGTACCAAACCAGATTGAATTTAATTTATTAG
>CAYNUV010000529.1:0-2478 GCA_964400245.1 uncultured Ignavibacteriaceae bacterium | reverse complement strand
TCAAGTTTTATTCTAGGATTTGGTTCTTCTGGAATGTCAGAAAAACCATAAGCAATCCCTTCCCAATTTCCTGAAATATTTACTATTATAACATTATTATTAATTGTTTCGCTGCAGGAAAAATAAGTGGAAGCAAGAGAAAAAGTAATAATTAAATAAAATGTTTTTTTCATAGATATTTCTATTTATTCATTGGTAACCGCCTCTTGCCGGAGGCAATATTTTATACTCAGGTTTAGATTCTAATGTTGATATTATAAACTTCCTTAATTCAATTAGAGCATTAAGTTGCGGATCGTTTTCTGAAATATAAAATATCCAAATTGTTGTTTTATCTTTCTCTTCAAACTTAATTCTTAAAATTTGTTCACCTGGGTTTGGATCTATAGCAACAACAGTGCTGTCATCGGATGAATATTGAAAAGTATCCGGCATTGAAAAATAATCAACTTCATTTGCCTTGTTTAAAATTTTATTCTGCTCTTCAGCAGTTAACCAGAATGGTACTTTTATAATTCCATCTAAAATTAAATCCTTTTGATAAGTATTTTCAAAAGTATTTAATTCATTTCTGAAATCATATTTAAAATGGATTTGAACAAATTGTTCTTCGGGTTCAATTATCGAATCACTGCAAGACACGAATATGAAGCAGAGTAGAAACAGAATAAATATGTTTTTAATTTTCATTTTCTAACCTTGTTAAAAAATTATCTTAACAAAACCATTTTCTTTGTCTGGAAAAATGAGCCAACTTTTAATTGATAAAAATAAATTCCGCTTGATAATTGAGAAGCATCAAATTCCACTTCATAAACTCCCGGCTGTTTTTCTTCATTAACAAGAGTCGCAACTTCTCTTCCGAGAACATCAAAAACAATTAAAATAATAGATTGCCGTTTGCTTAATGAATAATGAATAGTTGTGGCAGGATTAAATGGATTTGGGTAATTCTGCAAGAGTTTAAAATCTTTTTTGGATTTTGAATCATCATTAACAGCACCAAGAGGATCAATTCTTTTTATTCCAAATAAATTAATTTTGCCATTAGAACTGTCTTCCCAAACAGAATATGATACAAGACCTTCCCAAACTGTGGCTAAAGGACCTAATGCTGGTTTGGTCTCAGTAACTTTTGTATTAAAATCATTATATGGGTAATTATAATATTCATTAGTCCCAACTCTAACATAAGTTGAATCATTTCTTATGAATCTAAATGTAAAAGGAAAATAAGTATAAAAATCTTCTTCAGGATCTTCAGTTATAATTCCCATACCAAAAGAGGAGAAATCAAATGTTTCAATATCAGTATCTTCCATCAAAGCAATTGTGGTCCCGGGTATTCCAAAATCTGCAGGGTGAATTAAAAAAGTTCTTTTTATCCTTCCAGTTAATACTTCAAATGAAAGATAAGTTTCAAAGTAATAAGGATTAACAAATTTTGGATTAGTTGACGGAGCTCTATCGAATACTGTCTTTATCTCTCCCCATGTATTGGTAGACCAATCATGTATACGGTAAACCAATCCCGGCTTTTCATTACGTTTTTCTTCCACTGCAACTGCATAAATGTTACTGTCATAACCAGAATATCCACCTGCAGGTTTAGAATATTTTAAAGAATCGTTACCCTCAAATATTAATTCATTTTTTAATGAATCAGTTTTAGAACAGTAATAAACAGAATTACCTTTTGAATAAAGAAATTGAAATTGTTTTTCATAATTGTAATAAGAAGGATCTATTATAATAGAAGGATCATTTTCATCCTCCAGTGATGAAAACATTAATTCGTAAGGCATCCAGCCACTACCGCTGTCAATTGAAAAAGCAATATCCCAGTTACCATTTTCATTCGTTTCCCAAAACAAAATTTTATAGGACATTCCTTCATAATTAGGAACAAACTGACCAGTCGCTTTTCTTTGAATAACATTTGAATCAATAAAAGGAGTTATTGTTGTTAGCTGATAAAAACTATCCAAAGCTTCACTATACGTTAGTGAACTAATAAATATTATGGAATCGTTATAAACAGATTCAAAGATTAATTCTGTGGTGCTCCAAGGTATATTGGCAGGATGCTGTATAAAAACGGGATTTCTGGAATCAAAATTAAAATCAGTTAACTGCTTTCGCACATTTACTTGTGAGAAAATTAATGCGGAAAAAAGAAATAAGAATAAATAAAATGTTTTCATTGTTTACCCCTTTATTTTATATAAATCATACTTTTTGTTGAAGAATATTTTTCTGTTTGGAGTTTATAAAAATAAATTCCGCTTGATAATTGAGAAGCATCAAATTTAACTTCATAAACTCCCGGCAGGTTTTCTTCGTTAACAAGAGTTGCTACTTCATTGCCGAGAACATCATAGACTTTTAAAGTCGTAAATCCAAAATCAGAAATCGTAAATCTTATCTTTGTGCTGGGGTTAAATGGATTTGGATAGTTCTGATACAACTCCATTCTGT
>CAYNUV010000528.1:0-2482 GCA_964400245.1 uncultured Ignavibacteriaceae bacterium | reverse complement strand
GAAACAAATTGTGTGAGAGTTGCGTGATGCCATTTCCTTTCACGAATTCCGGGAATAGCAAATTCACAAAGCCTCTGCTCAAATTCATAAGCAAGAACAATTGCAGTAATAACATCCTTCATTGATGCATTAACCATTTCGCCAACTGCTAAAGCTGCGGGAATTATATCTGAGGGATGAGAAGGGTCTTCTTTCCAGTAGATATCATTAAAATCAAGAGCACGTATCATTAAAGAATTAACAAGAGTTACATTAACCGCAGGAAGCTTATCTCCAAAACCAATTATGGTTGCTTCCTTTTTCCCGCGCATATTTTTGTAGATGTTCCTGATAATGTTTACATCTTTTGTATGATATCCACCAAAAGCACATCCTATTGAGTCATATAAATATCTTTTTACTTCGTGAATAACTTCTTTGGGCAGAGTTTTATAATTAAGATTGACTGCGAATTCTGAGATGGTGCGAGAGATTGATTTATTCATACTTTATTTTTTATTGGATTATTGTGGTTGAATAAGATTTTAAAAATTTAATTTCATAATTGAATTAGTCCAATGTAAAACCTATTTTCTTTTTAGGAGATTCTTGAGGTGTTATAAGCTGATTTATTACCTGAATAATCTGAACAATTTGATCATCGTGTTCATTTAGCTTGTTTTCTAATTCTTTCAATTTTTCTGCAACTTTTTTATGAGTTGAAATTATTTCTCTAAGTTTAACGAAGGCACGCATTATTAAAATGTTCACTTCAATAGCTCTTTGGCTTTTTAATACTGAAGAAAGCATTGCAACACCCTGTTCTGTGAAAGCAAATGGATGATGGCGTAATCCTTTTTCTTCGGATTTGGACATCACAATTTGTGATCTCCAAATTAAAAACTCTTTCTTTGTTAATTGAAACATAAAATCTTTAGGGAACCTCCGGATATTTCTGCGAACTGCCTGTTTAAGAGCACGAGTCTCCACTCCATATAAAACTGCAAGGTCTCTGTCAAGAATCACTTTCTGTTTTCTGATGACTAGAATTTTATTAATTAAACTCTCTGCAGGAACTATTGATTTTACTGTCATAAGGAATTTCTGATTGAGTGAATAACTTCTTTAGGTAAATCTTTGTATTTAAGATTTACTGCGAATTCGGAAATTCGCCTTGAGATTGATTTGACCATGGTTTAATTATTAAATTGCTTGTTAAAACAGTCTGTATACTATCCCAATTGACATTTTCAATATAATCTGGAATAATTTTTATTCTTTTATTCTCGTTCCACTCTCTAAAAAAATAAGAAGGAAATTTTATTCTTTTTTCCTCTACTTGAGGGTCAATGATAATAATTTGATTTGAAGGATTATATAACCAATTAAATATTTTTTGATTGATTCCTCTATCATTGAATCCATAACCTATGATAATTAATTTATTATGAGTGTTTAATCCTTTATAAAATCTATAATATAGCTCTAGATATAAATCTTTAATATAATCTGACATTTTATTATGAGTGCCAATCAGAATGAAAGCATTACTTATAGTATCATATGTATCGATTATTGATTCAGGAATTTTATATATCCTATTATCTTCCCAATTTATAGAATCAACACTACACCAATTAATGGACCCATGAAGCTTATAGACTTTAATTTTATCTTCATTCATAAATATTTCAGGTTCCCAAATATTTAGTTTATCACTATTTCTTTTGAAGCCATCATTGAATGGAATATTATTAAGATTAAAAAAATATTCTAAAACTATATCATGATTTAATGTAAAGATATCAATTGATTTAAAATTGTTTTGCAGTAGAAGTTGTTTTAAGAAATTTAGACCATCGTATGATTCAGCTTTTTTTGATAATAATTTTGATACAGTTTGTTTAATATATCTTTTAGCTTCAGTTAATAAACGATTTAGATCGAATGAATCTTCAAGCTCTGGATCAAGTGGAATAAGAAGATTTTTAATTTTAGGTTCAAATTCTTTAATAATATATTTGAAAGCTGGATTACCTTCATCTTCATAATAATTATATTCGATAAAGTCTAAAAGGTAGTATATGTCTTCATAATTTATAGAGCGAATTGAATTTTTATAATATTCCTCAATTTCGGCTTTAAGCAGATTTAAAAACAGTTGCACTCTTTGAGGAATATCTTTGTATAAAGACCACTCAAATTTTTTAGGATTGTCAAAGAAAAAATTTTCAGCAGAACCACGTACTATTTCCTCACTATTTAATAGAATTTCTGAAATTTTTTCAGTACTTGGAATTTTAGCGGGAATAGAAATTCCAGCTCCGAATAAAAAAGCTATTTTATTAATATTTTTTATATTTATTCTCCATACAGCAATTGAACAATTAAACAGTTAAATTCTTCTTCACCCAATCTTCCAATCCACCAGTAACAATTAATTCTTGTGCTGCTTCACCTACTGGATCAATGGGATAGGTTTTATTATCTGTTTTTCCTCCAG
>CAYNUV010000527.1:0-2503 GCA_964400245.1 uncultured Ignavibacteriaceae bacterium | reverse complement strand
TATGGTTCAAATGTTTCCAGAACCTTCCAGGATGTAACAACCCGACAATTTATTGTAACGGGTATTTACCGCTTTTAGATAAATCTGAATTTGACAGGAATTTATAAGCACCTTATTTTGAGATAAGGTGCTTTTTTATTTTAAAATAACGATGCAACTTGAAATTGTCATTGCGAGAGAGTCTTCGAACGAAGCAATCTCTAATTAGTGCAAATAATTTCTTTGAGATTGCTTCACCCACTAAAGTGGCATTCGCAATGACAAACAAGAGTTACGCAACAGACCTTATTAATTTATTAATTGTGTATTAAACGGAGGATTCATAAAAGGATTAGTCAGCAGAATAGAGAGTAAAGATTATTACGTCTTCCCTCTTGATAATGAAAGTTTAATCCGATGCGGCCTCCGGGGAAAATTCAAAAAAGATTTTAATCTTAAAAAAGATAAGCTCTACCATACGGATATTGTTACAGTTGGTGATTATGTAGATTTTGAAATGAACGAAGACGGAACAGGTGTTATAAATAAAATTGATAAAAGAAAAAATTATATCTCAAGAAAAGCACCAAGAATGAGAGGTGCAAGTTACCGCGGTGAAAGACTTGAACAAATTATTGCCGCAAACATTGATAAGCTGTTTATCGTAAGCAGTACTCTCAAGCCTGATTTTAATAACAAAGTAATTGACAGGTTCATCGTTATCGGTGAAAGCTCTCAGTTAAATATCAATATAATCATAAATAAAATTGATCTTGTTGATAAAGAAACCATTGAAGACTGGACTAATCTATACAAAAAAATAGGTTATAAAGTAATTTTAACAAGCAAAATCACTAAAGAGGGAATTGATGATTTAAAAAAAGAAATAACCGGTAATAAAAATATTTTCTGGGGACACTCTGGCGTTGGCAAATCTTCTCTTCTTAATTCTGCTTTCCCCGGTTTAAACTTGGAAATAGGAGAGATTAGTTCTTTCACAGACAAGGGAAAACATAAAACTGTTACTTCAAAGATGATAAAGATTGCAGCAGATACTTATGTAATTGATACTCCCGGTGTAAGGGAAATTGACCCTTTCGGAATAAGAAAAGAAGATCTCGGACATTATTTTATTGAGTATGAACCTTTCGAATGCCGTTTCAATACATGCACACATTTTCACGAACCGGATTGTGGTGTTATTAAAGCTGTTGAAGATGGAAAAATTTCCGGAATAAGATACGATAGCTATCTTAGAATTCTTGAGACAATTGAAGAAGATATTGTTTACTGACTTCTATTAAATTTGAAACAATACACACAAATTTTATATTTACAGGCACAATAAACTGCTTACTAATGAAAGATTTTATTCCAGATTTAACGAACTCATTTTCACAGTTCCTCACTGAAGTTACAGCAAAGAGTAAAGAAAATTTATCCGGCTGTATTATAAGTTTCGCTAAGGAAATACCCGGTTTTGATTTTGATAAAAAAATTGATCCGCTATTAAAATCTGAAAATTCATTTTACTTCTCATCCCCCGATCAATTATCGCTCATTGGATTAGATAAAGTTTTTTCAATTGTTGAAAGCGGACAAGGAAGATTTGCCGCAATAGATAAGAAATTAAAAGATATATCAAGCCGCTTTATTAGTAACTGGGAAGAAAATAAATTCCCGCTTTTTGTCGGTGCAATGAAATTTACAGTCGAGCATTCAGATGATGTATGGAAAGATTTTAATGATTCTGAATGGTTTTTACCTGAGATTATTCTACGTAAGGATAAAAAGAAAAATTATTTTTTGTTTAATCATTTTGCCGGACAGGGATTATCGAAAACAAGATTAACAGAAAAATTCAAAAACAAGATTGAAAATATCTTTAAGGATTCTTCAGAAAAAAATTCAGCTCCATCACCAAGAATAACCAATTCAACCGGCTTATCTCCAAAAGATAAAAAGAAATGGAAACAGATTATCAACAAAGTTCTTGAACAAATAAATGAAAATGGAATTAAAAAAGTTGTTCTTGCAAGGAAAGTCGAACTAATCCTTTCAGAGGAAATAAATATTACCAATACAATAAAATCTCTCGGCAAAGATTATCCTAACTGTTATATCTTTGCTTATCGTAATGGTAAATCAACATTTTTTGGAGCCACACCGGAACTGTTAATGAAAATTTCCGGCAACCAGATCGAAGTTGATGCAATTGCCGGCTCTATCGAACGCGGTAAATCAGAAGCTGAGGATATTCAATTAGAAAAAAATCTTTCTTCAAATAAAAAAGATATTGAAGAGCACAGGTATGTACTTGAGCAATTAAAAATATCTTTAAATAATATTGGAGAAGACTTAATTTTTAATGAAACTCCTTCTGTGAAAAAATTAAAAAATATCCAGCATCTTGTAACAAAGATGACCGCAAAAATAAAAGAAGGGATAAGTATTATGAACGTACTTAAAGAGCTTCATCCTACTCCTGCAGTATGTGGTTTTCCTAAAGAGGCAGCATTAAATC
>CAYNUV010000526.1:0-2526 GCA_964400245.1 uncultured Ignavibacteriaceae bacterium | reverse complement strand
CATGTACTGCAGCGGGAGATTCTTTTTTCATAAGATCAGTACAGTCGCAGGTAATTGTCATAAAGCGAGTAGAAGCGAGAGACTTGTCAATATTAATATAGCGTTCCCGACAATGTTCAAAGAGCGTCACTGGTGCAAAGGGCATAAACTCTGTACGACCAAGACGCTCGTTCAACCACTTATTAACCTTAGCATCAGTAGCCGGGTAAAGTATTGAGCGATTACCAAGAGCTCTTGGCCCATATTCCATAGCACCAGAGAAACGGGCAACTACCTTTCCATCTGCAAGGATTTTAGCAATATCTTTTTCAATCTTTTCAGAATGGTTAGGTACAAGTCCAGCCTGTTTAATTGCAGACTCCATCTGCTCATTAGAAAAGCTGGGACCTAGATAACAAGTTTCCCACTCCTTCGATTTCATTCCACCATTTTCCAACAGCAAAGCAAGAATGGCTCCCACACAAGTCCCACCGTCCCCCATATTAGGATGAATAAAAATATTCTGTACTTCCTCCAAATCAGCAATTCGCTGATTCAGCTTAACATTAGCTGCAACACCGCCTGCCAACACTACATTATGTAGTCCTGTTTTTTTCAGCCAGTAGGATGTTATTCTGCAGATAATTGTTTCGAGCACATACTGATAAGCTGCAGCAACATCTTCGCGCGGAAATTTCTTAGCCAGATTTTTTGAGAATTCAGGATCCATCCCGGAACTATAATGAAAATCCACTCCTTTGCAAACGAATCTTTCCAATAATGAAGGGCCCAGTATGCGGCTATCTCCAAAAGCTGCCAATCCCACAATCTTCCCTTCGTGTTGTGAAGATTTAAATCCTAAAGCACTGGTAACTTGTGCATAGAATAAACCCATCGAGTGAGGGTAACGGAAATTATAAATTCGTTTTATTCCTTCCGAATTACAAAAGTTAACGGAACCTGAGAGACCTCCTCCGTACCAATCAAATGTCAGCGCTAGTGCCTCATCAAAGCCACTTGTCAGAAAGGCTGCAGATGCATGGGAAGCATGGTGCTCAATACGAGTAAGCTTATGATGAATTTCCATAGAACTTAGC
Organism: uncultured Ignavibacteriaceae bacterium; assembly: GCA_964400245.1. Classification (GTDB taxonomy): domain Bacteria; phylum Bacteroidota; class Ignavibacteria; order Ignavibacteriales; family Ignavibacteriaceae; genus RBG-16-34-14. Next base: position 1,450 of record CAYNUV010000526.1, on the reverse strand, counting down.
TCTTGCATTAGCTCATTGTGATATTTGTGGTGATCGGAAATCGCACCAATACACCATTTCCAATATGCTTTGAGATGCCTTTGTTTGGAATCCCAAGGAGTATTATTCGTCAGAGCAAAAGGGATATCGTGTAAATATCCATAAAGCATGCTTGATCCTTCCATCCACCATGGCATAAAAGGATAAACAACCTGATCCAAATCTTCAGCGCGTAACCCAGTGCATTTCAATAGTTCATTAATTGCACGTTTAGGAAATCCAGCATGCATCTTTACACGTGAAAGTCTCTCCTCAGCTATTACCTTCCACTCGCCATCAACATAAATACAGGCGGTAGCATCCTTATCCAATGCTGAAATACCCAAAATTCGTTTTATAGGTTTCTCCGTTTTACTCACTAAAGATTAATTCGCTTTTTTTTGACTATGAGGTGTTGTATTATTTAAATATCCAGGTAAGAGTATCTCAATGATCCTAAAATTTTTCCAACTTTTTTCCCGGAATTAAATGTTGCCGAGCAAAGAGAATCAATTCCGTTTTTTCTTGTTATATAATCCTTAAAATCTGATATGATTTTTTTATAGCTATTAAGATTAATTCTCCGGTGACCGGACTTCAACATAAAATCGCTATAATGCTTAATAAATTGTATTGAATATAAGCCGTGTAAATATCCTTCTCTAAATAAACCCGGTAATGTTTTTTCATTTCTATGATAAACGATTGCTTCCGGTGCATATATTATTTTGTATCCAGCTATATATATACGGTGAGATAAATCAACATCTTCACAACGAATGAATTCTTCATTAAAGAAATTCATTTCCTTAAGGACAGATAGTCTTGATGCCCAATTCATTGTTATAACATACGGTGGCTGAAATAAATTTATAGCAGCATTATGATCATGAATAATCTCCCCAAATTTTTCAATCTCATTGCAAGGATCTATCCCAAGTATTTTACCACCAACAATACCGATCCGTTCATCTTGAAAAAACTGAATTATATTTTTCAACCAATCTTTATTAACGATACAATCCGAATCTGTAAAAGTAATTATTTCACCGGAAGCATTTTGTAAACCTTTATTTCTTGCAGCGGCTGGACCCCTCTTCATTTCATAAAAGATTTTAATTTCACTTTCATATTGCTTCAATATATTATCAGTACCATCTGTTGAAGCATTATTCACAAATATCAATTCCAATTTTTCTTTTGGATAATCAAGACTCAGAATTGAGTTAATGCATTCTTCAATTGTTCCTTCAGCATTATAAACCGGTACAATAACTGTTACATTTTGAAATAGATTGTTCATCATTATGGAATATCTTTTATTGGAGCCGATTGTAACTTAAGTTTATTAGATTTATAACTATTTGAAAATAAAACAGTGCAAAACAAAAAAAGAAAATAAGGGATCATCCAAAGGAGTTTACCATGGTAG
>CAYNUV010000525.1:0-2528 GCA_964400245.1 uncultured Ignavibacteriaceae bacterium | reverse complement strand
GCTCTGAAAGACCATCAAGATTAGTTATGTTCCCGGCGCTTGCTTCATCAATTGTTAAATTTCCGGTTACTACATTATAATTAAAAGCATCAACTTCAGCTTGAGATACAAGCAAAAGATCTCCATCAAACACTATTGGACAAGGACCGCCATCTATTATTTCCTGTTCTGTAGGATCAGGCTCGGGACCACCATTGTCTGAAACATCATAACTCCCAACCAATCCATTACCGGAAAGTAATGTATAAAGCCCGCAAAAATCTGTTAAGGATGTATTCTGAAGAATTAACAAATCACCTCCAACAGAATTAAGATTAGATAATCCATCAATATTCGTTAATGCATCATTATTAAATATATTCAAAAAACCTCCAACAGTGGTAAGATTGGATAATCCGGTAATATTGGTTAAAGAATTATTAGATTCTATTCTCAAATTTCCTCCAACAGAACTAAGACTGTTTAATCCATTAATATTGATCAGTGAAGCGTTAGAATTAATTAGCAAGGCTCCAATAGTACTAAGACTAGATAATCCATTAATATTGGTAAGTACATCGTTATCAGATATACCCAAATATCCTCCAACGGTGGTAAGCTCTGACAGACCATTTAGATTGGTAATATCCCCATCTACAGCATCATTAATGTTTACATACCCTGTTACTGATGTGTAATTAAATGCATCAACCTGAGCCTGTGTGGTAAGTGTAAGATCACCGGTAAAAACCTGTGCATTTACTTTTGTAATTAAAAACAGGCTAAGTAAAACCACCAGCCGTATAATGTATTTGTTTCTGCTCATAGAAAGTTCCTTTATATTTTATTTAAAAATTATATTTCGGATATTATGCCTGCCCTTGATAAACTTCTTTAGAATATTTAAGCTGAATTATTAGGATAGAAATCACACTGCCTTCTTTTATATTTATAGAGATCTTAAAGCTCCCATGCGAGCAAATCAGGAAAATAAGAATTCAGGATGAATGGGAAAAAATCTATGATGATAATAGTGCTAATATCTCAGTATTCAAAATAAGATTAGATGAAATGGAGGATTTATTATGAGTTCTCTTATATAGAAACAATAGTTATAGAAACCTAAAACTCATTCACTATTCCAAAATGAATTTTACCATCTGAAAAATTATCACCTTCCCCAAGAGCAAAACTTACACCCAAAACTCATTTTCATATAGGAGATTTAAAAGATTTTAGATAATTTAAATTCAAATTAAAAATAGTAGAATAGATTATTATGTGGGATTGGTTTAATTCCTTAGAAACTGCAGAAAGAATTACAATAATTATCTTTGTTTTGGGAATATCTCTTTCCATAATCGGTTATTTCTTAAATCGCTTTATAAGTAATTTTTTGGATAGAAGAAAAAAACTAAAAGCTTACTATGATTTAATATCCAAAAAATCCTCGCGATTGAAACCAAAAGATTTATTAAAAGATCGCGGTGACTATAAAAGTGGTTTCAATGATTATTACTTTGAAAGAGATATAGATATTGAGCTACCTGAGAAAATTAAAAACGCGCAGCATATTATCATAATAGGAAATCCAATAGCCGGTAAAACAAGATCAGTTCTAAATTCACTTAAAAAACTTAAAAAGCCTATGAATGTAATAATGCCAAAACTTATTGATATAAACACTGAAGATTTCCTGATCCCGAAAAATATTCCCTTTTGGAGAAAAAGAATTCTGTTTCTGGACGATATTGATAAATATGTAGTAAAGACAAACTTTTCACATTTATTAAATGAATTTCTTAAAAAAGATATTTTAATAATTGCAACCTGCCGGTCAGGACAAGAATTAGAAAAACTCCAAAGCATTCTTGAAACAAAATTTTCTTCAATTTTTCAGACCATACTAGAAATTATTCCACTAACAGATAGCGAAGTATACAAAGTAGCTGATAATCTAAAAATAACTCTACCTGAACATTTTGACGGAAACATCGGTTCCATTTTCTTAGAGTTGCGTACTATGAGAGAAAGATTTAAAAGCCTTATTGATATTCGGAAGGGAATATTACGGTCTATTAAAAAATTATATTTTGGGGGAATTTATGAAGAAAGAGAAAACTTTAATATCAAATATCTAAGAAAAGTTTGTAAAGAAGTAGAAGAAATTGAATTAAAACAATATGAATGGAAGGAACACCTAAATTTTTTAGAAAACCAAAAATTTATAAAAATAATTGATGCGAATTATTTATGGGCGGAAGAAGTTTACCTCCATAATATTGTTGAAGATAATTTTTTAGACTATGATAACATTCAAACCCTAGGCAATATTTTTAATGATGAAGTTGAAGCATTACAATATCTCGCTTCCAAAGCTTATGATATAGGAAAAATCAGTCTTGATAAAAGCAAATACATTCAACTCTCAATAAATATTTATCTGGATATTCTTCAAACAAAAACGCTTGAAAAATTCCCTATTGATTATGCTATGACTCAGAATAACCTGGGAAATGCTTACAGTACTCTTGCTGAGGTTGATGATA